>CACZIP010000122.1 GCA_902781245.1 uncultured Coriobacteriaceae bacterium
CCCTCGATCTGGTTGCGGGCGGAGATGCCCTCGATCTTGGAGGTGGCGAACATCACGTTCGTGGCCTTGATGACGGCGTAGCACTCCTTGCCCTCCTCGAGGCCGAGCTCCTTGACGGACTCCATGGTGATGTCAGCCTTGATGGGGTTGTGGTTGCCGCGGCAGATGACGACGACTGCGTTGACGGCGCCTTCCTTGATGGTCTTGACGGTGCCCTTGATCTGGTTGCGTGCGCTGATCTTCATTTTGCTTTCCTTTCGTCTGTCGGCCGCCCTCCGCGGCCCGTTTGCTTCTGACGGGACCCATCATGCCACCGCCGCGCGGCGCCCGGCGCCCTGTGCCGCCCCCTCCACAACTGGCATCACGGTTCGTCACGGTTCGTCGTAGCAGCGAAAAACGGATTCCAGTGTTCTGAATGAAGGCAGTCGGTTAATGATTAATAAATCTCAATAAATTGCTCTTCGCTCTATGCATTTCAACAAGCTATAATTGCAGACAAGATTATTCAAGAATATGAATAATCAATCAAAAAGCGAAGAGGAGTAAAACATGGCAACCAGCGAAGACTTCAACAAGATGACCGACAACGGGTTCTCACGCCGTTCGTTTCTGAAGCTCAGCGCGACGACTGTCGGTGCTGCGGCTGCGCTCGGCGTGGTGGGATGCTCCCAAGGCGCAGCAAGCTCAGCGGCTTCCGGATCGGGAAGTGCCTCAGCGGCTTCCGCATCTGCCAGTGCATCGAGCGCTGCTAAGAAAGAAATCTCCTTCAAGGACCAAAACGACTACGACGTTACGGTCACCGTGCCATGCGAGCGCATGGTCGTGCTGCAGCACCATTCGCTGGACATGCTATGCCAGCTTGGCGCGCAGGACAGCATCGTCGGCATCGTCGACAGCTGGAAGAAGAACCTGGGCGATTACATGACAGAAGTGTTCCCCGGAATCGACAAGCTGCCTACGCCAGGCGGCCTGCAAGAGTGGAACGTCGAGCAGATCGCCGAGCTGAAACCCGATGTAGTCATTGCCGCTTCGCAGGCTCCAGAAGATGCCATGCAGCAAGTACGCGACCTGGGTATCCCCGTGGTCGTCGTCAGCCTCCGCGGCGAGGGCAAACAGGCTGAAGCGCAGAATCCGCGCCTGGCGAATGCCGATGCTGCCTACACCGAAGGTTGCGAGTGGGCCATCAAGACGCTCGGCCAGCTTGCTGGCAAGGACGACGCTGCCGAGGAAATCTGGAACTTCTGCCTCGATAGCCGCGATATCGTCGACAAAGCCGTCGGCGACATCAAGGATGACGAACGCGTTAAGGTGGCCGTCCTTGCGAACGGCATCGCCTACGGCAACGACAAGTACGTGGGCTGTCAGCTTCTGCGCTCTGGCGCCGTCAATGCAGCAGCTCTCGCGGGCGTGCAGGGCAACACCGACTACAACGCCGAGCTCGTGGCCACGTGGAACCCCGAGGTGATCATCACGCAGGATCGTTATCCCGACGACTACAAGACCATCACGACCGACCCGCAATACGCTGAGCTCCAGGCCGTGAAGGACGGCAAGGTCATCGAGGCTCCGTACTGGACCAAGCCGTGGGGCAACCCCGATACCGATTCCATCGCACTGGGCGAGCTATGGCTTGCGCACACGTTCTATCCCGACAAGGTCACGGCCAAGCAGGTCGAAGAGAAGGCCCAGAACTTCTACGACTGGTTCTATGGCATCAAGTTCACCGGATCGGTCGAGTAGTTCGGCCATCTTCCCTTCCCGTGGGCGGTGCGGCGCATGCTGCGCGCTGCACCGCCCGATTTGCATCTCATGAGCAGAAACGCTCTTTCTGCTCATCGTTGCCAGGACATGGCACAAAGGTGCCTCGATGGCATAAAAGTACCCGGTACCTTTATGCCACATACGAAAGGTCCCCATGACCACGCAAAATCGCTCGGGTTTCTGGATGACGCTGACGGGCATCGTTCTCATCATCCTGCCCATCGTTTTCTTCATCTTCTCGTTAGCGCTCGGGTCCTACAACGTGGGGCCAGTTGACGTGTGCCAGATCATCTGGTGCAAGCTGACAGGTCAAACACCTCCGCAGGATGCGCTTACCGTCAACGTCATCTGGCAGGTGCGCTTGCCGCGTGTGTGTGCTGCGGCGCTTGTAGGTGCTGGCCTGTCGGTTGCTGGTGCCGTGTTCCAGGGCGTTTTCCGTAATCCGTTGGCTTCGCCCTACACGCTGGGCGTGTCAAACGGCGCGGGCTTCGTTGCCGCGCTGGCCATCGTGCTCTCACTTGGCGCGGCGGGCATCCAGCTGTTCGCCGTGGCGTTCGGTTTGCTTGCGGTGGCGCTCACGTTCCTCATCGCGAGTCGCAGCCGACGCAACACAGTTACGCTTGTGCTTGCTGGTATGCTCATCGGCGCGCTGTTCTCGTCACTCGTGTCGCTGCTGAAGTTCACGGCCGATCCGCTCGAGAAGCTTCCCCAGATTGTGTACTGGCTCATGGGGTCTCTGTCGGGGTCGTCGTTCGAGGAGCTGGCGAAAATTCTGCCGTTCTACATCGTGTGCATGGCGGCGGTGTTCCTGCTGCGTTGGCGTACGAACGTGCTGTCACTTGGCGACCAGGAGGCGAAATCGTTCGGATTGAACGTACGTCGCGACCGCGCAATTGTCATCGGCACGAGCAGCATGCTCACGGCGCTCGTCGTGTCGATTTCGGGCATCATCGGCTGGGTGGGCATCGTGGTTCCGCATTTGGCGCGCATGCTCGTCGGACCCGACTTTCGCAGGCTCATTCCCACGTCGGTGTCGATAGGCATCTGCTACCTGCTCGTCGTGGACGATCTGTGCCGCACCCTTACGGCATCTGAAATCCCGCTTGGCGTAATCACCGGCATCATTGGCGTGCCGCTGTTCCTGTACTTCATCTACAAGAAGAAGGTGAGCTGGTAAATGAACCTCACGGTTGACAACATCACCTTCGGATACGATTCGAGCCGCAACGTGCTCGAGCACCTGTCGTTCGTCTACGAGTCGCCCGAGGTGCTTTGCATCCTCGGTTCGAACGGCATGGGCAAGTCGACGCTTCTGCAGTGCATCATCGGCGCATTCCAGATTTCAGCGGGTTCGATTACGGTCGATGGCAAGGCGGTCGGCGAATACAAAGCCCGGGAGTTTGCGCAGAAGATCGCCTACATTCCGCAGTCGCATACGCCGTCGTTCGCCTACAAGGTCATCGACATCGTGACGATGGGGCGCACGTCACGCATCGGCTATCTTGCCAATCCGAGCGATGACGACGTGGCATTCGCCCATGAGCAGCTCGCTTACCTGGGCGTTGACCATCTTTCCGAAAAGCCCTACACCGATATCTCGGGCGGTGAGCGTCAGTTGGTGATGATTGCCTCAGCGCTCACTCAGGAACCTGAGCTCATGATTCTGGACGAGCCGACGGCGCATCTCGACTTCGGCAACGCCTACCGCTTCGTCGAGCTGGTCGAGAAGCTGCGCGACCGTAACATGGGTGTGCTCATGACGACGCATTTTCCAGATCACGCGCTCATGCTCGGATCGAAGACTGCCGTGCTGTCGGGCGGGCGCATCATTGCCGAGGGTCCTGCGAGCGACGTCATCACCGACGAGAGCATGCGCGAGCTCTACAATATCGAGGTGCACGTCGAACACATCGGCGACCGCATCATCTGCATTCCAGGACCGTTAGAAAAGGGTGCACAGTAAGGTGAGCTTGGATAAAGAACAGAAATCACTCGAGTACTGGTCGGGAAGGGCCAAGGAGTACTCACGACTTCACATGGACTCGTATCGTTCCGACAAACGCATGATGTTTGCCGAAGAGGTTGCCAAGAGCATTCCAGATAAAGACGACATCAAAGCGCTCGACTTGGGATGCGGATCGGGATTCATGTCGATGATCCTGCTCGATGCTGGATGCTCGGTCACGGGCATCGACTTCTCGCAGGACATGCTCGCCTTGGCGCGGGAGAACCTTGCACGGAAAGGCTATGAAGCGACGTTTTTGCACATGAGGGCGCAGCAGCTCGACTTCCCCGATGGCAGTTTCGATTTCATAGTGTCACGCAACGTCACTTGGACACTCGAGGACGTTGATGAGGTATATGCCGAGGTCTGGCGCGTGTTGAAGGACGGCGGGGTGTTCCTCAACCTCGACGCGAACTATGGGAAGTGCTTCAACGAAGCCGATGCGCGTGGCGAGGTGCCCACTCACCCAACGCAAACGCTCTCACAGCTGAGGACGCGCAACGACATCGCGCACAATCTGGCCATCACGCTGGTTGAGCGCCCCCAGTGGGATATCGACCAATTCTGGCGGCTCGGCGCATCGGAGATTCGGTGTCGCTCCATCGGAGGAGGCACGAACGCCTCCGGGTCGCAGATGTTCGCGCTGGAAGTCCACAAGCCAGGCACGGCGCCGAAAGAGCAAGCAGTTGTGGAAGCTCTCGACACGCCTTCGCAGGCTGTGCTCGGTGGTGTTGGCGCAGCGTCAAAGGATCATGCGGGAGAGGCGACTCGGGCCAAGGTCGTGCTTGTCGATTACGTGCGAACGGGCGATTTCGAATTCGATCCGCGCAAGTTCGTCATTCGGAAGAACGGCATTCCAGTCAAGCTCACGCCCAAGGAGTTCAACATCTTGTTGACGCTCGCGCGCAATCCGGGCAAGTTGGTGAGTCGTGCGGAGCTCAAAGCAGCTGCATGGGGGAATGAATTCGCCGAAGACGACAGGAGCATCGCCGTTTATGTTCGCCGCATTCGCGAGAAGCTCGAAGACGATTCGTCCCACCCGCGCTACTTGCTGACGCATTGGGGCAAGGGCTATTCGTTCGACCCCACAGGTGGGAAGGTGTGAATGCTTAAGACTGCATAAAGGTACCAGGTACCTTTATGCAGTGCACTCCTAGCTCTCGTAGACAACGACTCCGAGCTTTGAGACATCACACGGGGCGAGCGCAGCGAACTCGTGGCGCACGTTGTTGTTCACGAGCAGGTCGTTAATCGCACGGATGGTCGCCCTGGTCTTGGGGGTCTTCCTAATCACGATGTCGACCCATTCCTGCTGCAGCGGCACGAACTGCACGCCGGGAACGTGGAGAGCCTCTCGTTCGTGGCCGACAGCAACGTCAGCCAACCCGTTTGACACGCGGCGGATGGCGGTCGTGCCCACATATGCTTGGCTCGAATAGCCTTCAATCGTCTCGCTGCGCGCCTCGAGCGCTCGCAGCTTCTCGTCGAGCAGCACGCGCGAGCCGCTTCCCTTCGTGCGGTTCGACAAGCGCACGCCCTCGCGAAGCAAACTGCCCCAGGTCGTCAAACGCTTTGGGTTGCGCTCCTGCACGATGAGACCTTGCTTTCGCCCGAACAGACGAATGGCAACAACCGACGAACCAGGTGCAAGGTTGCGCACATAGGGTGTGTTCCAGCTGTTTGATGCCTGATCGAACAAATTGACGACAGCAGCATCGGCTTGGCCGGCATACAGGTTGACGAGCGCTGTATAGCTGCCCTGCATGAGGCGGGCGGTCGGCACTCCGTGGACGTTCAGAGCGCTGGCCAGGATGTCGGCAGCCTCATCTGCGCCGGCAATGATGAAGCGATCGCCTGCGATGTCACCGAAGGATGCGGCATCGGTGAGCGCCTTGCTATCGTCAAGCGGCTCTTTGCCTGTTTCCGCGGCGGCAGGCGCCTGGGCACGGGGAGCTTGGGATGCGGGTGCCTTATGGGTTGACGTGACGTATGCTTCGACATCCTCAATCGTGAACTTCAATTTGCGGCCCACATGGTATGACGCCAACTTGCCGGTTTTCGCCAACTGATACACGGTGTTCTTTCCCAAGTGAAGGTAGCGAGCGACTTCTTCGGCGTTCATGAATTCGTCTGAGCGCATTTTGTCCCCAAATCCCCTTGTTATATTGTCCTTGATGAAGTATAGTTTTGTTCAACGAGATTTTCAATCATGAATAATTCGCATTATAGAATTATATACCGTTTCGTACAGTGATGAACAGTGACAGGAGTTGTGAACAGAACTCCATCCCACATGTGCTATCCGAAACCGCAGGCATACTTATCGGTGTCGGGGGGATGAACCCGATGGGCGAGCCGAAAGCGGAACGCTCCAAACAAAGGTAACTAAGCCGGGAAGGCCGGCTTGCAAACGAAAGGAAACAAACATGAAGATCAGCGCACGCAACCAGATCAAGGGCACCGTCAAGACCATTCGCGAGGGCGCGGTGAATGCAGTGGTCGTCATCTGCCGCGGCAACCACAACCCCATCAAGGCCGACATCACCATGGAGTCCGTCAAGGAGCTCGGCCTGGAGGAGGGCAAGGAGTGCTACGCCGTCATCAAAGCCACCAACGTGATGTTCGCCACCTCCAAGATCGAGGGCATCTCCGCCCGCAACCAGATCGAGGGTACGATCGTCAAGGTCGTCGAGGGTGCTGTTAACGGCCAC
>CACZIP010000123.1 GCA_902781245.1 uncultured Coriobacteriaceae bacterium
TTCTTTCTGCCACTTCTCGCGCAGTGGCCGCGCTCTTTTCCTATAGACGCGAATATGGGATAAAGGGCGTGCATGGGGCGGAGGGCGCTTGCTGTGTCGTCCAGGAGTTCGGCTCTTCGAGAAAGGCTGGCGCCTCCGACCCGCAGGTGGACGTGAATTAGGCAGGATGTCGTACGGCGATGAATGTCCCATGAGGTTGCGCCTGCGGAGTTCGGGGGATTACCCTCGTCCCGAACGGAGCGAGAGGCAGGAGGCAGCCGGATGGTTTACATCGGAATCGACATCGCCAAGAGATCGCATGTGCTCAGCGCCGTGGACGATGATGGCAAGGCCGTCATCGAGTCGTTCAAGTTCGCCAACACGGACAGGGGCTTCGAGAAGCTCCTCGAACGGCTGAAGAAGGCCGGCGTGGAGCCAGGAGGGAGCCTTTCCGGCATGGAGGCGACGGGCCATTACTGGATAGCCCTGTTCGACTTCATGACCTCGCATGGCTACGACGTGGCGGTCATCAACCCGATCCAGTCCGACGCGTTCCGCGACGTGTGGACGGTGCGCAAGGTCAAGACCGACGCGATTGACGCGGCGATGATAGCCGACCTGGTGCGCTACAAGCGCTACGAGCCCTCGGCGCTGGGCGAAGAGGCGACCGACGAGCTGCGCAGCCTGGCGCGCTACCGCATGTCGCTCGTCGAGCGGTCCACGATGCTCAAGAACCGCGCCACGGCTATCCTCGACCGGGTCTTCCCCGAACTCGACGGCCTGTTCAGCGGATCATTCGGGCCGACGCAGCGCGCCCTTCTCGAGCACTGCTCCACTCCCAGCCAGGTGCTCTCGACCAACGTCCGCACGCTCGAGCGCATCCTGAGGGAGGCCTCCGGGGGCAAGTGCGGCCGCGAGAAGGCTGAGAAGCTCAAGGCCGCAGCGAGGAGCTCGGTCGGCGTCGGGTTCGGATCGAGGACCCTCGCCTTCGAGATCAGGCTGCTCATGGAGGAGCTCGACTTCGTCCGCGGCCAAATCGACGAGGTCGACGGGGAGCTCGCCCGCCTGCTCGACGAGACCGACGGCAGATGGCTGCTCACCGTGCCCGGCATAGGGCTCGTGCTCGCCGCGACGATAGCGGGCGAGATCGGCGACGCCAACCGCTTCGACGACGCGCATCAGCTTATGGCATACGCCGGGATGGACCCCACGAAGAGCGAGTCCGGCGAGACCGTGGCCTCCGACGGCAACATGTCCAAGCGCGGGCCGGCCGCCCTCAGGTGGGCCTTCATGCAGGCGGCGGATTCCGCCCGCAAGTACGACCCGTACTTCGGCGACCACTACGCCAAGAAGAAAGGCGAGGACAAGAAGCATCATTACGTCGCCCTGTCGGGCGTCGCGCGCAAGCTCATGGGCGTGAGCCTGGCCCTTATGAAGGAGCAGAGGCCCTACGAGCCCACGCCTCCCAAGCATCATCTGCCCGGGCATCTCCAGGAGGCCGCCAAGTAGCTCCCCTCGCATCCAAAACACGATCACGCCCCGTCTGGGGCGCGCGTCAGCATGCCCGCTCTTTATCCCATATTCACTTCTCAAGGTTCCTATCAAAAATCTCGGGTTTGCCCCTTGACTTTAAATAGCAGGTCTTCCTATCAAAAATCTCGGGTTTGCCCCTTGACTTTAAATAGCAGGTCTTTCTAGTAGGAAGGCCGCCCTGCCAGGCGGCCTTCCGCATTTCATCGTTGTTGTTGCAACGAAGCGAAGTCGCACGGTTGTGACACACCGGTACCTGGTACCAGCGTGTCACAACCTGGAGTCGCTTACTTCTCTATCTCATCGAGCCAGCCAGGACGCTCGACGCGCATCTTCTGGACGCCGTGCTTGAAAATGCCCGACGTAGCGGCGTGCATGACGGCGGCTTTCGCACGCTCGGGGTCGGTGATGACCGAGCCCGCCATGCAGTCGACGCCATACTCGTAGAGCACAGGCGCCGGAATGACGCTCGGCCCCACGAGGATGCAGCTGCCACCACCCTGCTTCGAAAGCTGCAACAGACGCGGAAGCGTCTTGTTCGTCAATGTAATGCCCGTGATGAACGTGAAATCCTGGTGAGGGATGATGTACTCGCAACCAGGGTCGGGCACGTCGTCACCACTCGGATTGCGCTCGAGAATCGTGAGGTCGCATTCGGGCGCGAGGCGCTCGATCAACGGGAAATGGCCCACGACTGTGACCTTTTTACCCGCGCACAGGCGGCGGTACAGTTCGAAGCCGTCGTTTGAGCCCTTCTCTTCGATTTTCATGCCGGCAGCAGCAGCATGCTCGGGCGTGGAGTACCAGGCGTTGAGCGCCGCAACACCCACGCTCGCCTCGAGGAAATTCCAGCTCACACACTGAGCGGCAAGATCGCGCAGTTCCATATGCAACGCGTTCGGATACAGCCCATACGTGCCGCGCCCACCACTCACGTTCATGGCCATGCCACAGCCGCTCTCGGCTTCGACAATCGACCAATGGTTGCCGACGAGCACGTCCTTCACGGCGATGCCCTCGGGCACACCCTCGACCAGACGCTTGTAAATCTCCCATTGTTCAGGGAGCTGCTCGAGCTCTTTCCAACCAGGAATGCGCTTGACGCCTTCGCACATTGTCATCTTTGTTTCCCCCTATGTTCCGTGCGCTGAAAAACGAGCGACCGCTTTTAGCACATTACATCTGCGTATAAGGATAGCGCAGTTCGACGGTCACCTCATCACCGGGCTTAAGGTCGCGATAGGCAAAAGGATGCATCTCAAGATAGCCGTCGGCTTCGTCGAGCTTGAGCAAGTCGGGATGGAGACCGTTTGCGATTGGCTTGGCGATGAGGCCCTCGGGCGTACGCTCGAGACTCACAGGGCGGATGGCAAAGAAATCCTTGCCGGGGCCCTTGCCGCCAGGGCCGCCCGGACCACCTGGGCCGCCGGGACCACCTGGGCCCTTGCCGCCAGGGTCGCCCGGACCACCTGGGCCGCCGGGACCGTGTCCAACTGACTGCCCGAAATCCCCCGCCGCAGCCGTCACTTTCTCGAACTCGACAACCTTCCCGAACAGGAAACTGTCGACAAGCGGCTTGAGGTACCAATCCGCCGTGATCTCGCAACCCGACGGCGGACCCGAAAGACCGAGAACCGGCGTGCCGTTGACGACCGACGCGCTCGTATGGCGCCCCGGCCCATGGTTCGTTTCATGGCAGATGACCTGCCCGATTTCCTCGAGGATTTCCATCGTGAAATCCTTGGCACCTTTCGACGAGCCGGCGTTTATCGCTACGATGTCGGCCTCGTCGCACGCTTTCAGGATCGTCTCCTTGATGATGCTCCAGTCGTCGGGAATGCACTCGTAAATGATGGGGTCGGCGCCCCACAAAAGCATCTTCCCTTCGAGCAGCACGCCGTTGCTGTCGTACGCTTTCCCCTTCGGCAGCTCGTGACCAGGCGACACCAGCTCATCGCCCGTGGGGATGAACACAACCTTCGGTTGCACGATAACCTCGACCTCGGAATAGCCGCACATCGCGAGCGCGGAAACCTTCGTGGGGGTCAGGCGCGTTCCCGCTGGCAACAGCATCTGTCCGGCCTCGAAGTTCGCGCCCTTCTCGCGACAGCTTGCACCACGCTTGCCCGGTGCGACGAGAATTTCAAGTCGCCCGGGATTCAGATTGTCGAGCCCGACCTCTCCGACTCCGCCGTCGAACTGTACGTCCTCGATCCTGATGGCAGTGTCGAAGCCCTCGGGCAACGCCGTACCAGTGTTGGCCCAATCGAATTCGCGACCGAGCTGCCATGTGCTCGTATCGGGCATGCCGTCCTCGAAGTCGGCGAAACGCACGGCGATGCCGTCCATCTGCGCACAAAGCGCATTGGGAACGTCGACCTTCGCTTTGCAATCGACCGCCGTCACCCGACCGAACGCCTCGTGGATGTCGACAACTTCGACCTGCGGTTCAAATTTCGCAGCCCCGATGAGCCGTGCGATGGCTTCTTCGCGCTTGAGCTCTACGTGTTTCGAATGGTCGCGCATGACAATCGCCTTTCAACGTCTGTTTATACTTTTGAGAAAATAATAACGCACCCTCATGCGCGTCCTAGAAATAACCATCCGAGAACTGCGTTGAAGTCGATCGTCCGTTGGGAGGGGCGACCCAGCTCAACGCGTTACAGCCACTCGCTTCCACGCAGCAGCTCCAGTTCGATCTCGTCACCAGGCGCAACATCCCATTCGCCGATTGGCGAGATGCGATGCGCGTTAGAGGTCAGGCAATCGACCTGCTCGCCCTTGCGGAAGTTGAATGGATGGGCGACCAGGCCTTCGCCTTCACGACGGACATCCCAACGGCCCAACATGTCGAAACCGCCGAACGCATGGTACTCGGCGTCGCTCACGGCGCGCACAACCTGCCGTTGCGGCATGGGCACACCGAGCATGCGGCATACGATCGCCTGCAAGCACCAGTCGGTGCCATAGTACGCCGCCATCGGGGGCCCGGGGAGGTCTACGACCGGCTTGCCGTCGGCAACCGCCATCATAAGCGGTCGGCCTGGTGCGGCGGCGATGTAGTGATGCACCACGCGTCCCCGCTTCTCGATCATGCGCACATTGAAGTCCTCATCGCCCAGAGCGGAGCCTCCATTCACAACAACCAGGTCGGCCAACTCGAGCGCACGGGTGAACGCTTCCTCGAGTGCTTCGAGATCGTCGCGCACGATGGGGAACTTGATAACGCGGGCACCGTAGCTCTCGAGCATGTTCTTGCACATCAGACTGTTCGCATCGATTGTCTGGCCGCGCTTCGGCCGCGTGCCGTATGCGACGAGCTCGCTGCCCGTTGGGATGAATGCGACAACCGGACGCTTGCGCACCTTGACGGCCGAATGTCCACCCATGCACAAGGCGGCAAGATCGGTCGGGCGGATGACACGCCCCGCTTTCATGATTGGCCGACCTGCGCTCACGGTGGCGCCAGCGGGCATCGTGCCCGAGCCCGCCGAAACCTGAACATCGTCGTCGAGCACAACCGAGCCATCTTCCTGGATAGCAGCTTTCTCGATCATGATGATGGCATCATACTCATCGGGGAAATCATCACCCGTGTCGGCGCGCACGAACTCGCGCCCCAATCGCCACCCGCTCGTGTCGGGCAGCCCGTTGGCGAAATCGGCTGAGCGCACCGCGATGCCGTCGGCAGACGAAGCCCGCACAACTGGCACGGTGACAAGCGATTCCACGTCCTCGGCCAGCACGCGCCCGCAAGCCTCGTCAAGTGTCACCAACTCAATACCGCACTGCGGTTCCCATGCCGCAAAGAAGTTCGCAAGCGCTTCGGCGCGCGTCGGAAACCCCGTCATCACTTTTTCTCCCATGTCAAACTCCCAATCTTTGCTTGCGTCTTACGGTCATCATCGTCGTAGGTTTTTAGCTTTTGCCACGCATGAGCTCGGCAAGCAAGCGCTCGTCGAGCGCGCTCTTCCTCACAATGGGGATGCAAGCGCAGCCGGTACGGCCCTCGCCGACATCAACGCGGTCCACACGCACCTCGGTATTGTAAATCTCGAGCATGGTCTCGGCGGTGATCACATCAGCCGGTGCCCCATCCTTCAGAATCACCCCTTCGTGCAACACGATTGCACGATCGGCGCAGTAGAACGCGTGAGCAGGATCGTGCGTGACCATCAGCACCGACGTTCCGCAATCGGCCAAACCGCGCATGCGCGACAGCACGAGCTGCTGATTGCCGAAATCGAGCGACGCCGTCGGCTCGTCCATGACCAGGATGTCAGGCTGCTGCGCAAGCGCCCGCGCAATCAGGACCAGCTGCTGCTGACCACCTGACAGCTCGGTGTAGGATTTGTCGGCCAAGTCCTCGATCGCCATCTGGCAGAGCGCCGCATACGCCACACGCTTGTCATCGGCCGAAGCAGCCGCCAGGCGGGCCATGTGCGGCGTGCGCCCCATGAGCACCATGTCCTTTACGCGATAGGGGAACGGCAATTGGTGAATCTGGGGAATGTATGCGAAATGAAGCGCCAACTCGCGTTCCCTCATTTGAGCGGTCTCGCGTCCGTTGATCAGCACCTCTCCGCCAAGCCGCGGCAGCAACCCGAGAACCGTCTTGAGCGTCGTGGTCTTTCCGCACCCGTTTGCGCCGATGATGCAGCAGAACTCACCATCAGCCAGCGAAAAGCTAATGCCGTGGACAATCTCGTTGTCAGCGCTATAGCCCGCACGAAGGTCTCTCACTTCGAGCATCGACGCCACCTCCTCAGGTGTGCCGCTTCCACGAACCAATCAGCCATCAGCTCCACCCCTTCGAGTTGTAGTGGAAGATGATGGCGAAGAACGGCACTCCCAAAAGCGCCGTCAAGATGCCGATGGGGATTTCCATAGACAACAGGCAACGTGCGAAATCATCGACAATGAGCAGGTACGATGCACCCAAAAGCATGGCGGCAGGCAGCAGTTTGCGATGGTCGGGGCCCACGAGCGCGCGAGCGAGATGCGGGATGATCAGGCCGATCCAACCGATGACGCCCGAAACGGCCACCGACACCGATGTGAGCAGCGTCGCCGCCACAATGACGAGCATCCTCGTGCGCTTCGTGTTCACGCCGAGCGATCGCGCTTCGTCTTCGCCAAGCGACAAAACGTTGAGCTTCCACCGTTCGAGCATGATGAGCACGAAGCCGATAATCATCGGAATGACCGCTATGGCCAGATCGTGCTGGTTCGCGCCCGAGAAGCTTCCCATGAGCCAGTAGGTAATCGACGGCAGCTTGTCGTTGACGTCGGCGCACAGCTTCACAATGGACGTGCCCGCCTGGAACAACGTCGACACCAAGATGCCGCCGAGCACAAGGCCGAGCAAGCGGTCGTACTTCACCATGCGATTCATGAACACCGCGATGCCCACCGCCAGCAGCCCCGTCGCAAAAGCCATGAGCTGCGTCAGGATGGTGCTCCACCCCAGCAGCAGACCGATGCACGCACCCAAGCCGGCACCCGCACTCGCACCCAACAAATCCGGCGAGACAAGCGGGTTGCGGAACATGCCCTGGAACGATGCGCCTGCCGCCGAAAGCGCCGCGCCGACCATCACGACGAGCAGGATGCGCGGAATGCGGATGTTGAAGATGACCTTGTCGAGGCTGAGGTCGTCGCCCGCAAGCGTTTGCCCCTGGAAATGGCGCACGATGCCGTCGACCAGCTCGGCAGGTGACACCGAGTACTTTCCCAACGCGAAGCTCACAAGCACGATGCCCACAAGACCTGCTGGAAGGGCGATCTTGACCCAAATCGGCACTTTCTCGTCGTATGCTTCGGCAGCTTCGTCGGCAAACGCCGCCGCAGCGGCATCGTCGAATGCGGAACCAGCTGACGTGCCGGCCGGCTCCGGCGTTCCAGCGGACCGGGCAACAACAGTGGGTTCAACGGACGCGCAGCTCATCGGCCACGCTCCAACACGTTGGCCTGATTCGTCGTCCAGGAGATGAACGCCCACTGCACATCGAGCCTGTAGTCGAGCTGATAGACGGTTTGACCGTCTTCGTCGCTCACGGTGAAATGCTCGGCAGCATAACGCTCGAATTGCTCTTCCTCACGTGCGTCGAGCTCTTCCCTTCCCGCAAGTTTGCGCAACTCGAGATAGGCCATATCCCGGTCGGTGAATCGCATGGGGCGATGGAACGGGATGTACGAAAGCGTCGGCAGCCGTCCCATTTCAGCGAGCACGTCAATCACCCGCACGTGGTTCTTGGGCACCGGTATCTCGCGACCAAGGTGGGCGCACAAGCGTGCATCGTACGCTGGCGCCGTGCTCGCAGAAACCGTCACGACGCACTTGACGCGCGCCACCTGGTCAAGATCGGCCAGGGCCTTGCGCAGCTCGTCGGGCCTGTACGGCAAGGAACGCGATGCCACCGCGACGTCGTACGAGCCCGCCTCGATGCCACATTCGGCCCAATCGTCTTCCCACGCCATGACCGCTNNCATGCGCGGCGAGAAATCGCGCGCGCAGATGCTGTGGCCCTCACGGGCGAGCGGCGCCGCCAACGTGCCTGTCGCGCAACCCATGTCGAACACGCTCTGCCCGTCTTCGAGGGCAAGCAGCTCGATGAAACGAGGCATATATCCTTTGGTGCATCCGCTTGCATGCGTCTGCGCATTCGTGCCACCGAACGATTCTGCACGCATGTTCCAATATTCGAGAGAATCCATTTGGGCCTCCCTTCTCAATGCGGCGAAGAGCGACCTGTCCGCATCTCTGCCAATCGTCAAACGAACGATGAGCCAGCTTGCACGCCCTGGCCCATCGTTCGAAATCAGGGCCGCACCGAGATGCGGCCCATTCAGCTTGTCTGCTTCTAGCTCAGGAACAAGATGTCCTTGGCATCCTGGTCGCTCAGGTCGGCTGAGAAGAACAGCTTGTAGTAGTCCTGCGTCACCTTGACCATATCAACGTTGTACACGTCGGGATACAGCAGGTTTGCCATCCACTGCATACCGATGTAACGCGTCACGGAAGGCGGACGGTCGCCCCAGGTGAAGGGCAAGCACGGAATCGTGTAGACCTTGCCATCCTGGACTGCTTTGATAGACGCCCAGTCGCTGCTCGTGCGGATGGTGTCATCGGAGCCGCCACGGTATTCCTGGCTCCATGCGATGATGACCTCGGGATTCCATGCGATGACGTTCTCGAGGGAGACCTCGGTCAAGCCTTGGCCCTTCGTCACGTCGCAGTCGGCGACGTCCTTCGCACCGCCCACCTTGAACGTCGTGAAGTGAGGCGAGTTCTCGGGCTCGGTCTTGAGGCCGTCCGGGCCCTCGGCGTAGTAGACGGTCACGCGTTCGGACTCGGGAACCTTTGCCACGGCTTCGGTGACGTCCTTGTAAGCCTTATCGCAGTAGTCAGCCAACTCGTTGGCGCGATCTTCCATGTCGAGCACCTTGCCGATGGCGCGGTAGGTGTCAGGCGTCTCGTCGACGGCACCGCTGAACAGCAGGACCGGGATGCCAGTCTGCTCCTGCAGCTCATCGGCCGCGCTGATATCGCCATCGGAAATGGCGGCAGAGCTGACGTCGAGGATGACCTGGATGTCGGCCTTTATGAGCGCTTCGTTGTCGAGTGTGCCATTCATCGCCCACGTGCCATAGCTCGGCAAGCCGCCGATATCGCCGGGCATGTACTTGAGCTCTGCCTCGCTGTAGGTGCTATTGCTGCCGGCAAGCAGTTCGGGGGCAAGCGTCACAAGGTACATCTGGCCTATTGGGCTCGTTGCGTACATGCGCTCGAGGTTCGCGCGTGTGGGAATCTCCACCTCGCGGCCAGCGCCGTCCGTGACGACATAGGTCGCCGGCCCGGAAGCCTCGCTCGACGATGCAGATGCACTCGCCGACGACGTGCTGCCAGAGGCCGCTGAACTCGATGCAGGCGAACCGCAGCCCGTCAATGCGAACACGCACAACGCAAGCGCCGCAGCGACGGCTAGCACCGCAGCCAGAATGCGAGCATATCTGGAATTGCCAGCACATCTTTCTTTGCCACTCATTAGACACTCACTTCCTTTCGGATTGGCGACTTCGCGCCTGTCCTTCCCAATGCGGATAAGCTATCTAATTTGAGGCTATTCTTTATTATTACTATTTTCAACCTAGTTTTATTGTCAAGTTTGAATAATTGGTCAGTTCGACTCTCGCTGGCATGCTTTCAGTCTTTCAGGCAATTCGTCGGATGCCGAAAAACACCGCCACATGTGAACCGAACAGCAGCGCGTGGTTGAACATCATAAAAAAGGCCGCCCTTACGGACGGCCTCCCCACTTGCTCTCCTTTTTGTTGAAGATGCTTAGAGTACCAGCGAGCCCTCGTCGGTGCGCAGCGAGCACTTGACATGCATGTAGAAGCCCCATTGGATGTGCTTGGAGATGTCGTAACGAATGGCCTGAGCCTGGCCGCCGTTGTTGAAGTCGGCCAGATGGTATGGATCGTTGAACGAGCGGGTGTAGTGCTCGTTGTACAGCACGATGAAGTTGCCGTCGACGTCCTGACCGATTGACATGTAGTAGAAGTCGAAGGTCAGCTCCTTCACCTGAGCCTCGCCGCCCAAGCGCTCAACCTTCATGGTGCCCGACCACTGCTTGCGGTCGTGATGGAGCTCCCAACGGCTGCTGACATCGAGCTCGCCGGTTGCCTTGGCAGCAACGCCGCAACCCTCAGCGGTCTTCGTCACGATGCCCTTGCCCTGCAGAGAGAAGCGCTCGTCCTGAGAGATCTCATCGCAACCGATAGCCGGCAGATAAGCGCGCAGAACCGCAAGGTCCTCATCGGAAAGTTTGGACGACATGGGGTTGCGTGCCATGATGTCTTCGACCTTTGCATAGATTTCCTGCTCATCAGCAGGAACATCGATGAGCTGAGTGCCCTCTTCGTTGTAGAAATTGCCGATTGCGGCATAAAGCTTCTCCATTGGGTTAATCCTTTCTCGACTGGCCGGCTTCCATACCGGCTCGACATGGTCTAGTATATCTAGATGCGAATTATTCTTTCTAGAGGATGGTTTATTGGTTTTTGTTATAAGCCTGAAAGGAAACATCAACAATGATGAATCGCAGGGACGAGGAATCCCTGCTCGGGCGGAAAGCACTTTGTGAACGACGATTTCAAGTACATAGCAGCTATCGCCGAGCATCGGTCGATTAGCAAGGCAGCCCATGCGATGCATATCTCGCAACCAGCGCTCTCGCAGCGATTGAAACGATTGGAAACCAAACTGGGCATCGAACTGTTCGAACGTACGACAGCCTCACTACGTCCGACCGCTGCCGGCGAGATCGTTGTCCGATACGCACGACGCGCCGTCGCAGCTGAGAACAGCATGCGACGCGAGGTCTACAGCATGCTCAACCATCAGAGGCGTCGCCTGCGCATCGGCATCTCGATGGCACGCGCAAACGCGCTGCTAGTCCAACCCATCATCGAGTTCTACGAATCGTTCCACGATTGCACCGTAGAGCTTCGCCAAGTGGCGACCCTCGAGCAGCTTCATGAGCTCTTCCTCCGCAGCGAGATTGATTTCGCGCTGTTCACACCCATCGCGCCCGACCCTGAGTTCTACGATCTGGAAGTGCTCTGCCGCGAACGGCTCGTGGTGGTCGCATCTGCAAACCTCAATGCCCCTCAACTGCAGCAATCAGCTCATGGCAGCATCAGCATCAGACAGCTCGAGGGCATTCCATTCGTCTTGCCGACCTGCGGTATTTATTTCGACCCGATTATCAGCCACCTCATCGACGGCACACGCACGCAGCTCGATATCGTCATGCGCGACTGCGAAGCCGAACTAGCCCTATCGCTAGTTGAAGATGGTCTGGGAGTTTGTATCGTTCCTTCGACGTACATTGTCGGGCGTTCGTCACTCCAAGCGTTTGAGCTCTCGGACGTGGATGCCGGCAACGTGCTCCGCTATATCCGACGACATGACGTGCTTTGCCCAATCGAAGAAGAACGATTCATGAACATCGTGCGCTCCTGGCTTGATGATCAGAGCCGAATCTAATCAATACTTGCCTCGTAGTAGTCCTCGTCAAAACATGGTTCGTCACGCCAAGATGACATAGAGGTACCAGGTACCGATGTGCCAAAACACGATTCACCACGCCTGCGTGACAATGCGTGACGAACCGTGACGCCAGTTGTGGAGGGCGGCTCGCGGGGCGCCGGGCGTAACGCGGCGGTGGCATGATAGGTCCTGTCAGAAGCAAACGGGCCGCGGAGGGCGGCCGACAGACGAAAGGAAGTACCATCATGAAGATCAGCGCACGCAACCAGATCAAGGGCACCGTCAAGACCATCCGCGAGGGCGCGGTGAACGCAGTGGTCGTCATCTGCCGCGGCAACCACAACCCCATCAAGGCCGACATCACCATGGAGTCCGTCAAGGAGCTCGGCCTGGCTGAGGGCAAGGAGTGCTACGCCGTCATCAAGGCCGCCAACGTCACGTTCGCCACCGAGAAGATCGCCGGCATCTCCGCCCGCAACCAGATCGAGGGCACGGTCGTGTCCGTCAAGGAGGGCGCCGTGAACGGCCACGTGACCATCGAGGACGAGTACGGCGTGCGC
>CACZIP010000124.1 GCA_902781245.1 uncultured Coriobacteriaceae bacterium
CGCCGAAGAGGGCGAGGGCGTGTTCTTCGAGGCTTGCGGGCCGCCCGATCGCGGCAAGGACGGTGGATGCGGTTACGACGACGTGGCGCTCTGACAATGGCGAAGGCGGCCTTGCGCCGCCTTCGAAAGTCGCGTCACATTAATTAGCGTGACTACGAATCAGGTTTAGAAAGTGATGCTCAACACACCGAGCCGTCGCCCGGCGCATGCGAACTGCGGGTGAGGTCGACCGGCCCGATCCAGAAGTAGGGGTGCAGCGCGCCGTCGCCGGCCTTGTCGGCGTACCATATGGCGCCGCCGTCGGCCCCCGCGCTCTCGACGATGACCTTGAGCCCGCCCTGCAGCGCCTCCTCGAGCGTCGTCGCGTTGGCGATCGTGCCCTGGATCTCGCCGATGGTCTTGTAGTACTTGAGCATTGAATTATCCATATGTGTCCTAACGCTCCGCGATTCGCGCACACGACACTGGTTTTCACACAGCCATCACCATGATACGCCAATCGACAACTGGACCAAAAACCATTATCCCCGCGGGAGCTTGATCGCGAATCTCTTTCCCCAATTACTTTCCCCAATTACTTTCCCCAATCACTTTCCCCCGGGGAAACCGATTTCCCGCGGGGACGACTCGCACGGTTAACTTTTAAGCAGCCGACCGATTTCCCCGCGGGAATTTGATCGCTACCGATTTCCCTGGAGGAAACCGATTTCCTCCGGGGAGTTTGATCGCGAATCAGTTTCCCCAGGGGAAATCGCTCTCCCCGGGGGAAACCGATTTCCCCGCGGGAATTTGATTCGCCCATGAAAAAGCGGCCGTTTCACGAACGAACAAACTATCATGGAACCTGACATGATTTGCAGAATTTGAAGCAAAAGGATGGGAGCAATGGAGCCCGATTACAAGGAAATCGTGACACATGACGCTTCTGGGTTCGTAGTGCTCGCCGACTTCGTGCCGGGCATCATCCAGGAAATCCGCTACTACTCGACGTACAACTTCATCGGCGAGCGCATCATCGGTTACGAGGAGCCCTGCGCCATCGTGACCAAGGAAGCCGCCCGCGCGCTCCAGTCCGTCAGCGGCGAACTCGCCTCGCAAGGCTTCCGTCTGAAAGTTTTCGACGCATACCGTCCAACGACCGCAGTGAAGCAGTTCGTGCAATGGAGCGCCGACGATTTGGACTTGCGCATGAAGCCGTTCTTTTATCCCGACCTCGAGAAGGCTGAGCTCTTCAGGCGCGGCTACATCGCCAAGCAGTCAAGCCACAGCAGGGGCAGCACCGTCGATTTGACGTTGCTCGATATGGCCACCGGCAAAGAGGTCGACATGGGCGGCCCCTTCGACTTGTTCAGCGAAAAGTCTCATCCCGATTACCGCGGCATCACCGATGAGCAGTACGTGAACAGGATGTTTTTGCGCAACGCAATGCTGCGCAACGGCTTCGAGCCGATCTTCTGCGAATGGTGGCACTTCACGCTGAAGGACGAACCCTACCCCGACACGTACTTCGAGTTCCCCGTGTCATCGGCATACCTCAAGCAATAGCAGTTGGCGTATCCCTATAGCTCTTCGAGCTCGATGTTGCCGCTGACGGGATCGAACGTGCCCGGCTCGAGGTCGTACAGCTCGTCGATAATCGCTGGCGTGAAAATCTCTTCGGGAGGACCCGCCGCCACGACGCCGTCGCCCTTGATGCACATGACATAGTTGCTGACCTTGCGCGCAAGCGGCAGCTCGTGCAGCGACATGATGACGGCCACGTCGCGCGTGTGCACGAGACGGCGCAACACGTTCAACAGCTCGATTTGATAGTGGATATCAAGGTAGTTCGTCGGCTCGTCGAGCATGATGATGCGCGGCTCCTGAGCGATGGCGCGCGCAAGCATGATGCGCTGGCGCTGGCCGTCCGAAATCTGCATGAAATCGCGGTCACGCAGATCCCACACATGCACCATGTCCATGGCCTCGCGCACTTTCACGCGGTCCTCGTCCGAAAGGATGCCAAGACGACCCGTGTAAGGGAAGCGACCGGTCTCGACGATATCGGCACAGGTGAGCAACTCGGTGCGCATTCGCTCAGTCAGCATGACCGACAGTTCAAGCGATAGCTCGTGCGCCGTGAGCTCGTTGGCTGGCCTGCCCGAGATGTACACAGCACCCCCGAGCGAATCGAGATAGCCGACGATGCTTTTCAGAATCGTAGACTTGCCTGCACCGTTCGGACCGATGAGCGTCATGATCTCGCCCGCATGCAGCTGGATGTTGACGCCCGTGAGCAGCGGAACGTTGTCGTATCCGACGACAAGGTCTTTCGTTTCCAAATAAACCGGCTTGTCCATCAGCGCCTCGCTTTCTCACGCTTGAGTAAGATGCTGATGACAATCGGCGCACCGAAGATAGCCGTGACGGCCGAAATCGACACCTCGGTTGGCGCGAACACCGACCGTGCAATCAAGTCGCAGAACAGGCAGAAAATCGCCCCGCCGAAGAACGCTCCCGGAATGACGACGAGCGGTTTGGATGTGCCGAGCGCACGTTTGATGATGTGCGGTACGGCAATGCCGACGAAGCTGATAGGGCCGGCGAACGCCGTGACGGTGGCTGCCAGCAAGCTCGACAGCAAGATGAGCGCGATGCGGAACACGCGGATGTTAACGCCCATGGAGCGCGCATATTGCTCGCCGAGCTGGAACGCGCTGATGGGCTTGGACAAGCAGAACACCGCGGCGCTAGCCAAGACGACGACCACGACCATGATGCCCACGTCGTTCCAGTTGGAACCTGAGAAGCTGCCGAGCGACCAGTTCTTGAGGTTCACGATGTTGGCATCTGACGCGAACGTGATGAGGAAGTCAGTGGCCGCCGAGCAGATGTAGCCGATCATGACGCCAGCAACAATGAGCATCGACATCGAGTTGATGCGCCGCGACACGAGCAGCACGAACAGCATGGCGATGAGCGAACCAACGAACGCTGACACGATCATCATGCCGCTCGTCATGACGCCCGAACCGCCAACGATGATGATCATCACGAGAGCTACAACAAGTTTGGCGCCCGAGCTGATACCCAAGATGAACGGGCCGGCAATGGGGTTGTTGAAGAATGTCTGCAGCAAGAAGCCTGCAAGCGCGAGCGCGCCGCCCAATACGGCTGCTGCAATGAGTCGCGGCAAGCGGATATTCCAAATAACCTGATAATTTGTGCTTTCCGTACCTTGCCCCGCAAGAATGGGCAGCAATTCCGACAGCGGCACGTTCAAGCTGCCGATGCAGAGGTTGAGACCACCGAGCAGTACGAGCAGCACGGCCAGCGTCGAGAACACGATGGTCACACGCCTATGCCGCACGCTGCGCCCGAACGCCTCATCTATTTCATTTTGTCGTTGCATGTACCTTCCTTGCCATACGCTCCCCGCGGGCAACCGGTTTCCCGCGGGGAAATCGGTTGCACATGTTCCCCGCGGGTGTTTGATCCGAAATCGCTATGCCAGTTTGTGCACGTACGTCGTTTCAGCACCAGTTCCAGCGACAATCGTGTTGAAATCGGCGATGATGCGGCCAGTCTGCATCATTTGCTGGTACATGTTCTGAGAGGTCACCCACACTTCACCGTCCTTGATGGCTTTGAAATCACCCAGCAGCGGGTTCTTGCGCACAAGCGCATCGATGCTGTCGACGCTACCATCAATTGATGAGTTGTAAATGATGATATCAGCGTCTTTCGCGATGGCATAGAAACGTTCCATTTCGAGCGTAACGCTCGACATCGAGTCCTTAGCCTCGTCGAGCTCGCTGAAAATGTAGTCGCCACCAGCCTGATCGATCATCTTGGTCACATAGTCGCCCGGCTTGCGCACGATGGCAGCACCGTTCGAGTTGATGTAGAAAAATGCGACGGTTTTGCCGGTGTCGATTGCCTCAATCGATTTGATTTGATCGACCTGCTCGTCAAATAGCGCTTGAGCTTCATCCTCCATGTCGAGGAGGGCGCCGTAACACTTGACCCACTCAGTGCGCCCGAGCGGTTCGGACTCGTAGCTCGACATCTCGGTGAATACGGGAATGCCCAGCTCGATGAGCTTCTCACGCACATCGGGCGTATGGTTGATCATCGTCGACTCGATGGCCAAGCGAACCTTCTTGCCGAGCAGCAGCTCGTAATCGGGAGCGCTGTACTTTCCTCCGTAGACCATTGAACCTGACTCCATGGCCGCAACGGCCGACGGAATGTACCAGTTTTCCCTCGAAATGCCCGAAACGGTGATGCGATCGAGTGCGTTGAGCGCGTCGAAAAGGCACATGGTATCCGATGCCACGAGGTACACGTCGCCGAGCGGCTGCTGAATGATGACTATGTCGTCAGCGATGCCGCTTGGAACCTCGGCACCCTCAGGCACAGTCAGATAACGCGCGCCATCAGACAGGCAGAACAGCTTGTAGCCCCCGTCGTAGTAGTCGACGGTAAAGCACTTGGCATATTGCAGCTTCATGGAGTCAGTCGGCTTCCACCCGTTTCCCAAATCGGCGTTGTGGAAGTTAGCAACCTGGACCGTTGCAGCCATCTCGATTTGCTCGCCCGCCTCGAACTTCAACGTGTAATCGATCATGTGAGGCGTACTCATGGCCGTTGTCTCGGCCTGGAGCGGCAGGTCTTCATCGATTGACGTGACAGGAATCTCGAACGTCGAATTACCTTCGACGTTGACGGGCTTGTATTCGACGCCGTCGACGACCATCAGATCGTAATTCGAACTCGACCAGACGACGGTCAACGTCATCTTGCCATTTTCCACAACGAGTTTGGCCGGGCTCTCGATGGAAGCACGCCCGCTTCCTCCTTCGAGCGTGACATCGATGTCGTACTCGCCATCAGCGAGCGTGCCACTTGCCGAAACAGCGGCCGAGCTGCTGGCACCCGACGAGCCAATCGCGCCGACACCAGTTGCCCCGCAGCCAGCGCAAACCGCCATGACTCCAGCCATCAGCACGGCACAAACAATTATCGCGAGTTTCCTCATGACAACCCCTCATTTTGCGAATCCGCCTCTCCAAAAGCGCCCGACATGCGCACTTGGAGAAACCATCGCTTTACGAGCAAATCATAATCCGAATCATTTCCCCGCGGGAAACCGATTTCCCGCGGGGAAATCAATCTGGAAAAGAGCGGGGCGAGAACCGTGTGGCTCCCGCCCCGCCGGGAAAGGAAGGGACGCAGTTTATGCGATCTGGTCCACAACCGCTTTCACATGCGCGACATAGATAGCCTGAACGGCAGGAATCTCGCCCAAGCCGTTGATCTGGCAGTCGACCTTGTCGAAAGCACCAGCAGCCGTGAACTGGCTGAACCAGGACTCGGGATCCTCGGGGTCGGCCATGTCGTTGTTGGCATGGTCACCAGCGACGACCATCAGCGGACGCAGGACGACGTTCTTGAAGCCAGCATCCTTCACCTTGCCGATGACAACCTCACATGCGGTGTCCTCGGGCTCGCCCTCGACGGTGCCGACGAAGACGTTCTTGTAGCCGAGCTCGTCCATCACGGTCTGCATCTGGTTGTAGGTGACGTTGGCGGTGTGCGACGTACCATGGCCCATGAGCACCAGAGCGGTATCCTCGGGCACGGCAGCGGCGGCAACAACAGCCTCGGCAACAGCCTTCTTGTCGTCGTTGATGACGGTGGCGTCAGCGCCCACCTCACCGAGCAGCGGCTCGGAGACGGAGATGTTCATGTCAGCCTTGTAGGGCTCGAGAGCAGCGACCAGCTCGTCGTACTCGGCGCCATGCATGAGATGCGTCGGAGCGATAACGAGGTTCTTCACGCCAGCTTGCTTGGCGAGGTCGAGAGCCTGCTGCATGTTGTTGATCTGCTCGCCATCACGGGCAGCAACATGATTGATGATGATCTGCGCGGTGAAGGCGCGACGGACGGACCACTCGGGGAACGCCGCAGCGATAGCCTTCTCAACAGCGCCGATGGTGGCAACGCGGTTGTCATTGAACGACGTGCCGAAGCTCACGACGAGAATCTCGTTCTCCTTGTCGGGGGCAGTTGCCAGCGGATCGTCCTTGGAGGCATCGCCCGTGTCAAGAGCGAAGTAGTCAGCTTCCTGGACGAGTTCCTTCTGGGCGTCGGTCAGAGCATCCCAAGCATCCTTGGCGGCCTTGCAGTCAGCATCGGTCGTAGCGGTGCGCTCCTGGACCTGGATCTTGGCGATGAGCTCATCAACTGCAGCAGCGGCTGCAGCGTCGGCCGATGCGCTTGAAGAAGCGCTGGCAGAGGCGCTGGCCGAGCTGGCCGAAGCGCTAGCGGATGCGGACGATGCGCTGCCCGACGAGCAGCCCGCGATTACGAGGGCCATGCATGCTGCAAGAGCAAGCACGGCGATGTACTTTACGTACTTCATTGTTTT
>CACZIP010000125.1 GCA_902781245.1 uncultured Coriobacteriaceae bacterium
CGGCGAAAAGCGCCTGGTTTTGCATCACCTGACCCGAGGACAACTGGGCGATCCTGTTGTTGCGGACGGAGTCGACAAGCGTGCGTTCTACGTCGAACAGCAGGAGCGGATCGCCGACTTCGCGCGAAAAGTGCATGACGGTGAGATAGCCAACGCAGCTGGCGAGGCTTTCACGACCGTCGTGCAGATTGGCATCGGCGGAAGCGATTTGGGCCCAAGAGCTGTGTATCTGGCACTTGAGAACTGGGCTCGCGCCGAAGGCACCCTGAAGATGGAAGCACGCTTCATCAGCAACGTCGACCCAGACGATGCCGTGAACGTGCTGAGCACCATCGATGTGGCGCACTCCCTCTTCATCCTCGTCTCGAAGTCCGGCACCACGCTCGAGACGCTGACCAACGAGGCGTTCGTCAAAGACGCCCTGGCCAAGGCGGGCCTCGACCCGGCCGATCACATGGTTGCCGTCACCAGCCAGACCTCGCCCCTTGCTCAGGACAGCGGCTACCTGGAAGCGTTCTTCATGGACGATCACATCGGCGGCCGCTACTCCTCCACCTCAGCAGTGGGCGGAGCGGTTTTGTCCTTGGCCTTCGGCCCCGAAGTCTTTGCGCAGTTCCTCGCCGGCGCAGCCGAAACGGACAGGCTTTCCGCTGACGCCAGCCCGCTGGAAAACCCAGCGATGCTGGATGCCCTCATCGGGGTGTACGAGCGGAACATCCTAGGGTACGAAAGCACAGCGGTCCTTCCCTACTCCCAAGCGCTGTCTCGCTTCCCGGCCCATCTGCAGCAGGCGGACATGGAATCCAATGGCAAGTCTGTCAACCGCTTCGGCGAACCGGTGGACTATCCCACCGGGCCGGTGCTGTTCGGCGAGCCTGGGACCAATGGCCAGCACTCGTTCTATCAGCTGCTTCACCAGGGCAAGGACATCGTGCCCCTGCAGTTCGTCGGGTTCAGGGAGAACCAGGGCAAGACGGACGTCTTGATCGAAGGCAGCTACAGCCAACAGAAGCTGGGCGCCAACGTAGCTGCGCAGATCGTCGCCTTCGCCTGCGGCAAGGACGACGATGACCTGAACAAGAAGTTCGATGGCGGACGGCCGTCGAGCATCATCATCGGCGATAGGCTCACCCCGGAATCCATGGGCGCACTCCTCGCTCATTTCGAGAACAAGATCATGTTCCAAGGTTTCCTCTGGAACCTCAACAGCTTCGACCAGGAAGGCGTGCAGCTGGGCAAGGTCCTGGCCAAGCGCGTTCTCGCCCACGAGACTGACGGCGCACTTGCCGTATACAGCGAGATGCTGGGAATCTAACATGAACAGGGGACGGGTTAAGTGTTCATTTCCTTCCCTGCTTTCGAAATCACGCCAAGTGAAATCCCCGTCATACGCTGTATTTGCCTAACGCTCAACCCTCTCGCTTTGAGCATGGCAAGAGCTTTATCGCGCGTTTGCCGGTCGGCTCCTTTCAATGAGCCGACCGCAACGTCTTCCAACAACTTATCAGCAATGCATCGCGCATCCTCGTCGCTTAGACCACGGAGCGGCACTTCGCGCGCTTCGAGACATCGCTCGTCTTGATGCTGGGCATCATGAAACGTCTTGAACTGGCTTAGTCCGCCAAATACGTCGAGAACAAAAGAAGTGTCCGCATAGCCCTTTTTTCCGCAATACTCTCGATAGCTACTCCATGGGTAATCGAGCCCGTTATAGACACCACCTTTTCGCGGATTCTCGTGAATGTAGCGAACGACGGTCATCAGGTATTCGTCCGTTTCGACCGGTTCGCTCTTGAAACGGCCCTCGAACACCGCTCCAACATGCCCGTAAACCCTGTTGAAGTAACCGGCATAGCTCGTTTGAAGCCTGTGCATGAGTTCGTTGAGCCGTTCGAAGGGAATTGTTGCAAGAAGGTGGAAATGGTTGCCCATGAGACACCATGCGAGCAGTGTCCCGCCCTCTTCATCAAGCAAAGCTTCCAGCTTCTTCATGAAGAAAGCACGATCTGCGTCGTCCTCGAAAATTATCTGTTTACCAGCACCTCGATTGACTATGTGATAAACGGATGATCCACTTTGTTTGCGAGCTGTTCTTGGCATGGAACCCCCCTCAATCGAGCTAATAGGGGTTTGCATTGTACTACTCAAACAGGCTCAGTAACGAGCAACGAGTAGGCAACAAACTCATCCCTTATAGAACAGAACGAAACAAGTGAACACCGAACCCGTCCCCTGTTCAGAAATGAACACCTAACCCGTCCCCTGTTCACGCCAGCACCGATAGTTCGTTGCCGGATTTTTTGTCCAACCGATACTCCATGTGCTCCCCTTTTCGTGTTCCACGCGCTCTCTTGCTAAAGGCAAGTACGTCTGCCCCCATGGCGCGACGGCAGTTCTTTTGAGGTCATGATAAACGAGAAGGGGCCACGCCCTGCGTGACCCCTCGACAATCAATTGCGCAGATAAATACACTAGCCGCGCTCTGCCGCAGCTTCGAGCGCCGCTTTCTTCAGGAACGGGTTGGTGCAAGCCCTCCACTTGCCTGCAGTGAGCATCTCGACGCCATCGTCGGTCACCTTTACTTCGCAGGTCATGTTGCCGGGATTCACAACGAAAACATCAACACCGGTCTCTTCGTTGTACTCGTGCGATAGGATCGTCATAATTGCCATACCAGTATCCCTCCATTCCGAACAAGCCTGATAAAATGCCCGCAATCTGGGCTCGTTAATTATAACCAATAATCAAATTTATTGCGCTTTTAGTTATCGAATATAAAACGAGAATCAGATAACCGACCATGGCTTCGGACGGCTTTGCTTCATGCATGCTGGCACACAATGCAAAGGCGTCCGATGATTCAGCCCTGAAGCGAAGTTCGTCAGTGTCGCCAAATCTTAAAAAGCGCCTCCATGGGATAATGCTACGAGCAAACAGAAATCCTTCATCACAAGGGGAAACCATGACTAGACCAGTGTCTCCACGCGCATGCACCATCCCTAACGATCAGCTGAACGACGTTGAAGAACTCGCGCTGGCAACGCTTCACATGAGCAAAGATGATGCCATGGAGCGCTTTCCGGAGGACTACGAGGATACGTATGCGAAATGCCTCGAAACATTTGAGTGCAAGGGCATGTACGCGAGTTTTCCCATCGAACGCAGAGATGGAGACGAAATCTGCCTTGAGGGCGGCGCTGTTTTGAAAAGCCAGGTGCTTGCAGACTTGCTCCATCGTGCAGACGAAGTGGTGTTCTACGCCGTCTGCACTCATGGATACGAAGAAGCGTCAGTCGCGGCAGCCGATGAGGACGATTTGATTGGCGGCATGTTCTACGACGCCTGGGGCGGCGGCTACACCATAGCGGCTCACCGCTGGATCAAACGCGCAATTGCCGATGCTGCGCATGAAAACGGACGCTATGCCGGCAGGGGCTGGGCCCCCGGTGAAGAGGGCCTAGAGATGCAACTGCAAAAGACGCTGCTCGAACAGCTTGACCTCTCGCAGATCGGGATGTCCATCACAGGCCAGTACACGGTGCGTCCGATCATGTCGCTCTGCGGCATCATGGGCGTTTCGGACGATGAAGCCATCATGCACGACGGCGCCGACAGAACCGAATACCACTGATCTCGATCTGCAATTAGCCTGACTGGAAGGCTTTCGACATTTCCAGGTTACACTGCGAAAAAAGCCACCGAAGCCCACGAAACTGGTTACAACTCCATGAACTCCACGGTGCCGACCTCGGTGTGATACAGCGCCGGAACAACGCGCAAACCGGCCGTCTGAATAAGGTGCGCGATGTCGTCATCGCCTTTGATAGCAGAAACGCCTGCACGCAAGTTCGCAACACTTGCAGCCTGAGGATCGCGCTCCACGCCAACGTTCGCGCACACGCAAGACAACAAAGGAGCCATTGCGCCTTCAAGCTCGGCGCCTGCTTCCAAAGCTTCCAACGAGGACGCAACAGCGCCACATTGCGTGTGACCCAGCACCACGATGAGTTTCACGCCGAGGTGCTCGGCAGCGTACACGCAGCTCGCGAGTTCCATGTCGCCGATAACGTTACCCGCCACGCGGATGGTGAACACTTCACCAAGCCCAACCATGAAAAGATGTTCGGGCACCACGCGCGAGTCGGCGCAGGTCACAACGCACGCATACGGCGCTTGCCCCTCTTCGGAAAGCTGCCTCACACGCGCCTGGGAAATGTCGCCAGCACCCGTTGACCCCTTTACGAACAACGCATTGCCCGCCTTCAAACGCTCAATAGCATCTTGCGCATTCATCGTCATGATTGGCCCTCTCGCTCTTTCGCTTCGCTTTTAATGACAACCGCTGAGATGACACTTGCTGCAATCGGGAAGATTGCAACCGTGAAGTACATGATTGTATAGCCGAACATGTCAGCAAGCACGCCGCCAACGAGCGAGCCGAGGGCAATTCCCAGGTCGAACGCCGTCATGTATGTCGAAGTGGCCACACCGCGTCGTTGCGGCTCTACACTCGCGACAGCCATCGACTGGTAGGTGCCCATTGCGGTACCGATACCGAGCCCGCCGAGCACACCCGAACAAGCGAACATCAACGTGTTGCTCGACACGCCGATGAACGCAAGCGTGCCAGCTGTGCAAAGCGTGGAAAGAATCGCTGGAACCCGATACCCATACCGGTCGATGAGCTTGCCGATGTAAGGGCGGCTGATCAGGGTGACGACAGCGTATACGAGGAAATACGCCGAAACGCCATTCCCTCCTTGCTCGCCAGCGTGAAGAGCGATGAACGTGGTGATACAGCCGAATCCGACGTTTACGAGGAACATCAGAACGCCTGGCACAACTGCACGGCGCTCGAACAACGCTTCGATTCCCGAATACTTCGGGTTGCGCGATTCGCCATCACGAACAGGCGCGCTCGTTTTCCCAGAAGCACCACGGTCATCACGCCGATCTTCAACTGGTGCCTCATCTGCATGAACGCGCTTGGCAGCAGCTCGCTTGGAAATCAGCGCCTCCACTATGGACAGTACAAGCGAAAGCGCGGTGATACCAGCAGCAACGTAAATCATGCCTTCTGCGCCAGCGCCCTGAAGAAGCGCAACCGATGCTGCGGGAGCGACGGCACTCGAGATGGCCGTCGTCATGGCGAAATAGCCCATACCCTCTGCGAATCGCTTTTTGGGAATGATGTCTGCCGCGATCGTCGAGGAGGCCGTGGAGCCCACGCCCCATCCGACTCCGTGCAACATGCGCAGCCCCAGTATGATTCCCACTACGGGAAAGATGGCAAACGATGTGATGGCGCACACCATGACGACCGTACCGCCGATGAGCATCCCCCATCGTCCGAACCGGTCGAGCAGCGCACCGGCGAAAACGCGCATGATGGTGGCCATGATGGTCATGAGCGTCGTAGCAAGCCCGATAATCTGACCAGCGGCTCCCAGCTGCGCCATATACACCGGCAAACCGATGTTGAGCATCTGGAAACCGAAGAACATGGACAGATTGATGGTCGCAAGCATCAGGAAATCGCGCGTGAAGATTTCCCTCAACGGCGCATCGGACATGAGCGCTCCTCTACCTAACGTTTATCGATGGTCCGGGCAAGCCAATCGCCGAAGGTCTGGAACACTTGCACGAGCACGACGCAGAGGATGACGGCCGCAAGCATGACGTCGCCTTGGAATCGTTGGTAACCGTAACGGATGGCAATATCGCCCAGACCGCCAGCACCCACCGTGCCCGCCATGGCAGAATATCCGAACAGGTTCACGAACGTGATCGCAACGCCACGCACAAGCGAGGGAAGCGATTCCTTCAACATCACCTTCACGATGATCTGCATATTGCTCGCACCGAAACTGTGAGCTGCTTCGATGAGGTCCTTGTCGACCTCGGCCAAGCTTTGCTCGACAATACGCGCCACAAATGGAGCAGCCGCCACGGTCAACGGCACTACTGCGCCAGGCACGCCGAGCGACGTGCCGACAACCAGCCGCGTGAACGGGATGATGGCCACGAGCAGAATGATGAACGGGATTGAACGGCCGATGTTGATGATCCAGCCGAGCACCGTGTTAACGGCTTTGTTGGGACGCAGACCGTTCGGAGTGGTGACGGCAAACCAAATTCCAAGTGGAAGGCCGATGACGTATGCAAAGACGCACGAAGCAATGGACATGACGAGCGTATCGATGGTTCCCTGTGCGAGCAGGGCGCCGTACTTGTCGAAGAACTCAATCACGGACGACCTCCTCTTCCCCGTCGGACGTATCGGTACGTTTATAGCCCCAATCAAGCAATTCGCGCGTTACGTCGCTCTGGGGGTTGGCGAACACGTCGGCCGTCTTGCCCTCTTCCAC
>CACZIP010000126.1 GCA_902781245.1 uncultured Coriobacteriaceae bacterium
CCATCATGAAGGCGATCTACAAGCTGCAAGCTCACGGGTCGACCAATGGCGAGGCGGGACTGCGCATGGCCTATGACGTCGCCGAGCGCAACTTCATCGACGGTGGCGTGAACCGCATTATCATGGCATCGGATGGCGACCTGAACGTCGGCATGACCAGCACGTCCGACCTGTACGATTTCGTCGATCAAAAGCGCGAAACGGGCGTGTACCTGAGTGTGCTGGGGTTCGGCTCCGGCAACTATAAGGACACCAAGATGGAAACGCTCGCCGATCACGGCAACGGTTCATACCATTACATCGATTGCATCGACGAAGCCGAACGCGTGCTGTCCGAGAAACTCATGGCCAACCTTGTGCCGTTCGCTGACGACGTGAAGCTTCAGATTGAATTCAACCCGGCTCAAATCAAAGGCTATCGCCTCATCGGATATGAAAACCGAGAACTGGCAGCCGAGGACTTCCTCGACGACACGGTTGATGCCGGTGACGTGGGCCCCAACGCGCAGTTCACGGTAGCTTACGAGATCGTTCCTATCGGCTCATCGTACGAAATCTCGGTGCCCGACCTGAAATACGGCGCGCAAGAAGCTGCGACCACGAACAGCTCTGACTGGTTGACCTGCTCGTTGCGCTACCGCGCGTTCGCAGATAACGAAGTGCATGACCAACAGATCACGATCGACGCCAACGATGTGACAACCAGCCCCTCCGATGATTGGAAGTTCGCAAGCTGCGTCATCGAATTCGGGATGCTGGCCGGACACAGCGACTATGCGGGCACGGCAACAGTCGACAGCCTGTCGAACGAGCTGGAAGCCATGAATCTGAACCCCGAGCGCGCTGGTTTCCAGGACCTCGTAAAACAGGCCATTGCCAATAGCAAGGGTTAGATGCGAGAGCGCGGAGCTATTCCTTGCCGTTCCAGCAGTAGGTGCAAATCTTGTTGCGATCGATGCCGATAGCTTCGAGCATTCCATCGAGCGACTGGTAGTTCAACGAGTCGAAGCCCATTGCATCGCATATCGTCTTGACAAGGCACTTGCCTCGCTCGGTCGACGGATCGATGTACTCATCGATATGGTCTTCGTTCTCGTTGCCCTCGATGTGTCGCATGGCACGGCGAGCGATGAGGTCCATAACCGAATTGTTCCGCGAGAACGACAAGTACTTGCAGCCGAACATGAGCGGTGGACACGCAGAGCGCATGTGCACTTCGGCGGCACCCGACTCGTACAAGAACTCGATGGTATTGCGCAGCTGCGTACCGCGCACGATGGAGTCATCCACGAACAGCAGCTTCTTGCCCTTGATCAGTTCGGGAACGGGCACCTGCTTCATGGTTGCCACGCGATTGCGCATTTCCTGGTTGGCAGGCATGAACGAACGCGGCCATGTGGGCGTGTATTTGATAAACGGACGCCCGAAACGCATGCCCGATTCGTGGGCATATCCGATGGCGTGCGGCGTACCCGAATCGGGAACGCCCGCAACATAGTCAACCTCGGGCATTTCGCCGCGTTTGCGCTCATCACGGGCCATGATGGTACCGTTGCGGTAGCGCATGATCTCGACGTTCTCGCCCTCGTAGTTCGAATTGGGATATCCATAGTAAACCCAGAGGAAGGCGCAGATCTTCATGTCCTCGCCTGCAGGCGAAAGCGATTCATAGCCGTCAGCCGTGAAACGCACGATTTCGCCGGGACCGAGCTCGTACTCGTCGACGTAATCGAGCTTGTGGTATGCAAACGATTCGAACGACACGCAGTAGCCGTCGTCGTTCTTGCCGATGAGCACCGGCAAGCGGCCCATGCTGTCACGCGCCGCGATGATCTCGCCTTCGGACGTCATGATAAGCAGAGTGAGCGATCCGTCGACCTGTTCTTGTGCGAACTTGATGCCCGATACGAAATCGTCCTTCTGGTTGATGAGCGCCGCCACGAGCTCGGTCGAGTTGACTTTGCCCGACGACATCGCCATGAACTGATGGGTCCTGTCAGCGAAATAGCCCTCGACGAGCTCTTCGGCATTGTTGATGGCGCCGACAGTCGTCAGCGCGTACACGCCAAGGTGCGAACGGATGAGCAGCGGTTGCGGATCGGAATCGGAGATGCACCCAATACCCGAGCAACCATGGAAGTCAGGAAGATCGGCTTCGAAGCGTGTACGGAAGGGGGTGTTCTCGATTGAGTGGATCTCGCGCTGGAAACCGCCGTCCTCGTCGTAGTAAATGAGACCAGCCCGTTTCGTCCCGAGGTGGGAGTGGTAATCTACCCCGAAAAACACATCGTAGACCACGTCCCTCTTGGACGCCGCACCAAAGAAACCACCCATTGCATAACCCTTCGCTAGCTCAATGTATCTTCGCAGTATATGACAATAAATCGCCGTTCCCGCGCTTGGGCTGTTCCTTTAACGGTTGTTAACACAATTCTCCGAACGAGCGGTTATTCGAAACGGTAGAGCGCAATTAGCCTACTCGCCCACCTGTTTCTCGATAAGCGACTTGAGCCATTCCTTGTACTCTGTGCTCAACCGCTTAGGAGTCTTTATCGACACCCCGCCGTTCAATCCGGCAAGCCATCCGAAGAACTGCGGGCTCTTCCGAATCTTCACGCGCACCTCGGCATATGAAGGTGTCGATTTGACGAGCTCGATGTCGCGCCCGAAGCGGTCGACGATTACGTCCATCATCGGAGCGTCCACACGAAGCGTCACGACTTCAGGGTCGCCGTCGAACATGCCGAAGCTTTGATGCTCCATGTCTTCGAACGCGTAATTCGCAATCAAAGCGCACCGCGTTGCCGGTTCAGCACTTACTTGCAGCAATTCCATGCGGTCAACGCGATATATCGAGACGTCTTCATACTTGTCGCTATATGCCGCCAGATAGAAATTACCGTATGCGTATGCAATTCTCACGGGCGTGAGCGTGTAACGCTTGCCTTCGCGACGAGGCGTGCGCTTCAGATCGGTGCCGTAGCTGAAATACAGGAACTCGATCTTGCGTTTAAGCTGGAGTGCCTCGTGGATGGTGTCAACATTTCGGAAAACGGATTCGGTTTGGTTCTTGATGCGGCCTTGGACGTGTACGCGCTTGTCGAGCATCTTGCGCTCGCGCTCGCTCGTAAGATCCTTCAGGCTTTTCACCAGCTGGTTTGATTTGCGATCTGTAAGGAACTTGCTCGATTGGACGACATCGATGAGCATCATCACGTCCGACAAGCCCAAATCGGTGCGAAGCAGAGCGTACTCTACGGGGCGCTTGGGCAATTTAACGATCTTCAAACCGGTATCACGCAAAACGTTCAAATCGCGGTAGATCGACTTGCGTTCCGCTGAGATTCCTTCCTCTTCGAGGCGCTCGATGATCTGCGGCATCGAAAGACCTTGTTCGGAATCGGTCTCCTGTTCAAGAATGCGCAACAGGGTCAGCAGCTTAAGCTTCTGATTACCCATATTGGCCATGTCCCTACCTCATTCTCCTCGGGCGCCATGTTTTGTTTTCTTTACAGCGCCTTTATTTGCTTTGATCGAAACCACATTCACTCACATGGGCAAAACAGAGAACCAACGTGCACTTTCATCATTTGATGTACTAAAGGACACTTTGTCTGCAATGTACATCATTTTTGTAATAGTTTGACGGTAAATCGGGTAACAATCGCCAGACGGTCTAACTATTTTGCTTTTGCACACAAAAGATTCTCATTTTTTCATTGGTCTAATTTTTTGTTATTTATTAGCTTGCATTTTGATTTTCATAGAGTATATTATTTTGGCAAATGGACCACTTAAACGCACAACGAGGTCTGGTGAACCTGTTCACCTCGGACTCATTTAGGTTGTTGTGTCTGTTGACCGACCTTCAGACCGACACCATCGATGGGAAACGGGTGCGCGAAAGCCAGGAAGAGATTGCAGAGCTTTTCCATGTGAGCAAGGGAAAGCTTAACCCGCTTATGCAATCGCTCGTTGCGTCGGGGTGCATTGAGAAATACCGGGCACGGAGCGGTTACACCGTCACCTTGCTCGGCAAGCAGGTGGTCGAGCTGATCGGGCAGCTCGATGCGATGGAGGAACGCTGAGGCACTGGGAAGGAGATTTAATGTTCACACCGCAAAAGCGGATCTTCGCAGGAAAAGGAAACCTTCGTGCTGAACCGCTTTGCCCGTACCTCACCGATGACATCGGCTACCTGAATTTCCGCAAGAGCACAGACACGAGCCGCCGCATTTCTGACTTTGGCGGCTACATCCAGGCCGAACCGACTTTTCGCACAAGGAAATCCAACGTTTAACCAGCCGCACTAACAACATAGCAGCAGGTTCGCGCCCTTCTGAGAGCCTCTGTGCTTGTCCCATCTGCCTCAAATCCACTCTAATTGAACTACGCGGATGGGATAAGCACAGGGGCTCTCGTTGATGATAGGGGAAGGTGGAATTGACGCGGAGGGATGCTGCCTACAGCACGGCAGCGGATTACCACTTTGGCTTCCCTGATGATTTATCCGCTGCCTAAAGCGGCAGCACCCCTCCGCGTCAATTCCACCTTCCACGCAACAACGTGAGCCCAACTGTGGGCGCTCGGAATGGGTCGCTGCCTGAAGCGGCCGCACCCATCCGCGCTCTCTTTCATTTCTGGCAACGTGCTCCCAGCTGTGGTTGCGCGATAGAGGATGCGGCAGCACCCCTCCGCGTCAATTCCACCTTCCAGGCATCAACGTGTGCCCGACTGTGGGCGCACAAGAAAAGAAGCGGGCCGAAGCCCGCTTCCCCACAATTGCATTTGGTTTTCGGATTGTGCTACTTCTTGCCGCCGAGGAGGGCGCCGGCGATGCCGAGAACGTCGTCGAGACCGAAGCCATCGCTCAGGTCGATGCCTGCAAGGCCTTTCTCGAAGTTGACGTTCGCCAACGTAGCGATGAGATCTGCCGGGCTTGGGGTGGCGGTGCTTTCCTCACCCAGGAGATTCTCGGCCATGGTGTGGACACTGTTGCCATTCTCGGAGAGAAGGATGGAGGCGATTTCAGCAAGGTTGCCGAAGTCGAGCGGCTTGCCGTTGCCCAGGAGGGAGACGGCTGCGACTGCTTCGCTTGCCTCTTCCTTCGAGACTTCTTCGGCACCCGTCACGTCACGCAACGTCGAGTATGGATGCTCGACGAGGCTCGAAAACAGATCAGGGTTGGATACTACGCTGCTGACAAGTTGCTGGACGATGTCTTGATTAGCCATTGATCGCTCCTTTTTCTGTGACGTATTCCAAGTGGTGCTAGATGCAGTATACCCGACGAATCATTCTCCCGCGGGGAAAGCGATTGGGCGCTCGTGGAAGTCGAACTTAGCAATCGCCCCCCCGATCATTTTCCCCCGGGGAAATTGATCGGGGATGTTTCATGCGCTCACCTGCTGAATCATTTTCCCGCGGGGAAAATGATTCATCGATACGAGGTGGTGACGCGTTCGCTAGAATAGTGAGTAACAACGATGGCTGGCAGTATATTGGGGGCACGCATGGGAGAGGTTTCGATTGAGCAGCGATTCCACGGGACGGTTATCTTGACCATCCTGCATCTGCGGAGGCTCGTGAAATCAAACGACATCGAAGCAGGCTTCGAAGCCGGTCGAGCCATGCACATGATTGGGCCTGAGCATGAAGCGTTCATGCGCAAGTGCCTCGCCCTCGATGAGCAATTGCAAGCAGGCGAAGAGCCCTCGGAGCCCATCACGATGCAGCTCGTCAACGAGCTTCAAGCTTGCGTGCTGCGCATCAACTCGGCAGATCCAGCCTGACGCTCCTGCCAACAAGTACTACATCAGCTCAAATACGCCGGCCGAAAGATTCCCCATCTGAAACTGCTTTCAAAGCGGTGCGTGAGCGCTCTTCCATTTCGGGCAGAGATCGTGCCAGGCGCGCAGGAATGAAATGCCGACGCAGCTCGGGGTTGTAGCGCGCCTCGATAGAAAGCGAATCGTAGAAGCGTTGCCAAAGTTTCTCGATGAAAGCGTCATCGGCAGTGCGCGACGGAACATTGATAACGTCATCCGCAACGAGGCTCCAATCGTCACCGTCGTATACGCCAGCAACATGGTGGTTCTCGTCGTAGATGATGAACGGCTGAATGTTGAACCGCGCAGCGAAGTGGTTCATGACGAGCGGAACAACGTTCGCATTCGGACAACAGCGCGCAAACCAGACACCGTTCTCGAGATGCGAGAAGCGCACGAATTGGCGCGTCTTTTCTTCCTCGTTTGCAACACGACGTTCGAGTGCCAGAAGGGCGCCCACCACCGGGTTCGCCAGGTCGTTGAGAACGTTGCGACGCTTGTCGCGCCCCGTGCGCTTGTCCATCACGTAGCGGACGA
>CACZIP010000127.1 GCA_902781245.1 uncultured Coriobacteriaceae bacterium
TCGCACCCGATACAGCTACGCGCTCGATGTTCTCGGGAATCTCGACAGTACGACCAAGCGAGTCAGTAAACGTGCGCGTACCAGATGCGGCGGCTGAAGACGCAGCCGAACTTGAAGCACTCGATGCACTAGCTGATGCACTTGCACTTGATGCTGAGCTCGACGCTGACGAGCTCCCACATGCTGCAAGGCCGAGAACAGCCGCGCAGCACAGAGCAAAGCATGCAAGGACTAGAGCCTTAGCAGACTTTGACATACCCTTCCCCTGTTTCATGAAACCCTCCTCAAACTGATTCGTTTCGTTTCGATACAGTTTATTCTGTATCATACCTATTCATAATAATACGTATTCCTCGTTTAGGATGGTCTCATTTCCGAATAATTTGTTGCTATCGCAAACCAAAATACCTGGCAAAACATGAGCCCAAGAAACAATGCGGCCCCGTCCATCCTTTTAGATGAACGGGGTCGCACATCATCGAGCAGAGATTACTGTTTCGGAGCGGAGTTCTCTAAAAGTGCTGCAACCTCAGTATCAGACATTTCGTAGTTGTAGAACGTTTTGTAATAGTCTTTAGCTACGTCCTCAATGCTGTCCTTGAACTTTTCCGGGTAGCACAAGTGAGCGAACCATTGGTAACCAAGCACTTGGTTGACGCCAGGAGGCGATGATAGCCAGTTGTACGGTTCGCCTGGTACAGCGTAATAATTGTTGTTCGAAATGGCGCTCAGCGTCTGCCATGAGGCGTCATTACCTACCGTATCGTAAATGCTGCCAGGAGCAAACACAATCATCTGTGGATCCCACAGTGCAATTTGCTCGAAACTGGTCTCGCTGCCCATTCCCGAACCACCTGGATTCTCGATTACAGCAACATTATCTGCAATCGCATCAACAACGGTTGCTTGGAATGACCCCTTGGCCATCGCATTCAAACCTGAATCGCCAAGCAGATATGCAACTTGAACTCGTTCGGAATCGGGAATACCGGCAATCGTCTCATCCGTCGACTTGACGGCAGAGGTGCAGTAGTCTGCCAGTACTTTTGCTCGATCCTGAACGCCCAGCAATTCACCGAGTTGCTCATATGCCTGGTCGTAGGTGTTATACGTTGCTTCGATATGTATGCAAGGGATGCCAATGGATTCCTGGATGCCATCGAGATCCTCAACAATGGTCTTCTTCGCTTCGCCAATGTCGATGACGATCTGAGGATCGGCATTTGCTACAGCTTCCTTATTGAAGTCTCCCTTGCCGCCATAAATCTGTCCAAATACTGGCAAACTCGATACATCAGTCGCAATGTATTTGACCTCAGCGTCGCTCAGCTCATTTGACAATCCAACAAGCTTCTCGGGAGCCAGCGTAAGCATGCACATTTGGGAAATCGGTCCCGTAATGGCAACACGCTCGATATTTTCCGGCACTTCTACTGTTCGGCCCGCTGAATCAGTGAACTGCACGGTTTCACTTGATGCGGATGCGCTTGAACCCGATGCAGTTGATGCACTAGCAGATGCGCTCGATGCATTCGTCGAGCTAGACGTCAATGAACCGCACCCCGAAATTCCTAATACAACTGCCAAACACAGTGCGAATAGTGCAGCTGCGGCAAGTTTTCGTCTGCCCTTTGACGCTGTCGATTTCTTCATCATTCCCTCCTCGCTTTAGTTTGTTTATTTACGAAACAGTCTATTCTGTTTCGTAAATATACTAATACTTATTCTCATTACTGTATATTGTTATTTAGAAATATTTATTGTGATTCTGTTATATGCAGTAGGAGTTCAATCGCACTCATTGCAATGTTTTGAGTCGGCATCTTCGCAGGATTAAATAACGCCCACAAAAAGAAACGGACCCAAACGGGTCCGTTTCTCAATCTTGGTTATGTTTCTTGATACTAAGCGAACAAAGCCAGAATGTTCTCCTTCGGCTGCGCACCAATGGTTTGGGAGGCAATTTTGCCATCTTTGAAAACCATGAACGTGGGAACGCTCATGATGCCAAGCTGCTGCGCGATTTGCGGGGCTTCGTCAATGTCAAGCTTGTAGACGCTTGCCTTCCCCGCCATCTCTTGCGACACCTCGTCGATAGTCGGCGCCATCATTCTGCACGGCCCGCACCATGTGGCGAAGAAATCCACGAGTACCGGTTCGCTCGCACCGAGCACCTTGCTTTCGAATTCCGCTGCGCTGATCTGCTGAGTCATTTCATTCCTCCTGTACATCAAAACCTATTAATCGATTTAATTGTACACAATCTTTCTTCGAAATCAGTCAACGCCTTGGTTACACCACTGCATCTGCAATCAAATCGACCATCTGCTGAACAGGCCAGGTTCCCTTGTCGCCCTCGAAGCGATCGCGCACCGAAATCGTACCGTTTTCGATTTCCTTATCGCCGAGAACGATCATGTACGGAACCTTCTGAGCTTGTGCCTTGGCAATCTTCACGCGCATGGGCTCGTTCTGCTCGTAAACCTCCACGCGGCCACCAGCAGCGGTCAGCTTTTCACCGAGCTCCTTTGCGGCATCGATATGGCGATCGGCGATGGGCAGGATGACTGCCTGGATCGGCGAGAGCCACAGCGGCAGGGCGCCAGCATAATGCTCGATCAGGATGCCGAGGAAGCGCTCGATGGAGCCGAACAGTGCACGATGCAACATGAATGGCTGCGCTTCGCCATTGTCGGCCGTGCGGTATGTGAGACCGAAGCGCTCGGGCAAGTTGAAGTCAACCTGCACCGTTGAGCACTGCCAGGTGCGTCCGATAGCATCCTTGACTTTGATATCGATCTTCGGACCATAGAACGCGCCGTCACCAGGGTTGATTTCGTAGTTCAAGCCGCGGCGGGTGATGGCTTCCTTGAGGGCTCCTTCGGCAAACTCCCACATGGCATCCGTGCCGATTGACTTCTCGGGGCGAGTCGAAATCTCAGCCTCGTACTCGAAGCCGAACTCCTTCATGATGTTGTCGGCTAGATCGAGGATGGCCTCCACCTCTTCAACAACCTGATCCTCGCGGCAGAACACATGCGCGTCGTCCTGCGTGAATCCACGAGCGCGCATGAGGCCATGCACAACACCACTCATCTCGTGGCGATAGACTGTGCCGAACTCGAAGTAGCGAACGGGCAGATCGCGATATGAATGCACGTCATTACGGTAAAGCATCACGTGGCCCGGGCAGTTCATCGGCTTTACACCGTACTCGCTGTAACGCGGCTGCTCGTCCGTGCCCTCGTTGATGTTGAAGAAGTACATGTTCTCGTGGTAGAAGTCGTAGTGCCCTGACGTCTTCCACACGTCAGCCTTGTAGATATGCGGCGTGATGACCTCTTCGTATCCACGGCGGTACAGCTCCTTGCGCAACCACTCCTGCATAGTGCGGATGATGCGCGCACCCTTCGGGAGGTAGAGCGGCAGACCCACGCCGGCCATCTCATCCATCATGAAGATGCCGAGCTCGCGGCCAAGTTTTCGATGGTCGCGCTTTTCAGCTTCTTCGAGGTTGTGCAGGTACTCGTCCAACTCCTTCTGCTTGAAGAACGCCGTTCCGTAAATACGCTGCAGCTGGTCGCGATCAGCATCGCCGCGCCAATAGGCGCCAGCGATCTTTTGCAGCTTGAACGCTGGAACCTTGGACGTGTTGGGCAGATGCGGCCCGCGGCAAAGATCGGTGAACGAACCGATCGTATAGGTCGTGATGGTCTCGTCTTCGGGAAGCTCGCTGATCAGCTCGACCTTGAACGGCTGGTCGGCGAACATCTCAAGCGCCTCGGCACGCGTGACGACCTTGCGCTCGAACGGTTCGGCAGCCTCGACGATTTCGGCCATGCGCTTCTCGATTGCTTCGAAGTCGTCAGACGAAAGCGTGCGGTCGAGCTTGACATCGTAGTAGAAGCCATTCTCAATTGCCGGCCCAACGCCGAACTTCACATCGCCGTAAAGATCGACGAGTGCAGCAGCCATGACATGTGCCGTCGAATGGCGCAATAGCTCAAGGGCTTCGGGGTTCTTGTTGGTAAGGATGGAAACCTCGTCGCCGTTCTCAACTTCGTGCGAAAGGTCGACTTGTTTGCCGTTCACGACGCCACCGAGCGCCGCCTTGGCAAGACCTGTGCCAATCGACGCGGCAACGTCGGCCACCGAAGAACCGGCGGCAATTTCCTTGGATGATCCGTCAGGTAAAACAATGTTCATATTCGTTCCTTTCTATTCTGCCGGGCGCATACAAAGCGCCTGCTTCTTGCCGGCGTGTACAAAACGCTGCAAAGGGGAATTATATAGAAAAGCCGCCTAAGAAGGCGGCTTTCTTGTAATAAATGGAGAAGCTACCCGAAAGACCCTTAACGCTGGCGTTGACGCTGGGCGCCGATGGGCGTTGTGCAGTACGGGCAAACCGACCACGAGGGATCGAGGGCGTGATGGCAAGTCGGGCACAGGTTCTTCAGGCGCTGATGGCAATTCGGGCACATGACATAGTCGGCCTCGACCGGATAGCCACAAGAAGCGCACTCGCCGTATTTCATGAGCTCGCGTTGCTTGAGAGCAACCTCGAGCTCTTGCTCGTCGCGGTCGATCTGCAGCAGAGGCGGACGAAGCAGGCAATACGCAATGACGCCCAAAAGCGGGACAAGAGCGACAATCGCCCAGAGGTACCACATCGTTCCGCGCATGTAAGCGTCGCGCGCAACCCAGATAATGCTGAGGACGTAGAGAATCACCAAGCAGACGACGACCACAGAGAGAGCCATCTGAAGCTCGGGAGTCCAAAGTTGTGTCAGTAGTTCGGTCATGAACAAACCCCTCCATCGTTTAGAGAACGTTTACGGCGATTCATTATATCCTAGATTACCTGATGCGTCAGTTGTTCACCTGCAACATACCTGCGCAAATTCTCGCAACATATCTCGCAGATGCGATCCTCGGTACCTGCATCGTGGCCAAACGCCCTGCCGGCAACATGCGGCGTAATGATGCAGAACGGATTGTTCCAAAGCCGATGACTGACCGGAAGGGGCTCGGGGTTGGTGACGTCGAGTGCGGCGCCGCGCAGCGTACCATCTGATAGTGCCAAGTAGAGAGCATCCAAGTCGACGAAATCGCCACGACCTGCATTAACCAGGATTGCGCCCTTGTTGACGCGCTCGAACCTGCGCTTGTTGAAATAATTGGCCGTGTTCGGCGTGCTGGGCATGCAGCAGACGATGACGTCAGCATCGATCAACTGACCTTCAGCCTGGGACAGCGTGACGAGCTTGTCGAAATACTCGCGATCATGAGAAACATCGCGGCAAACTCCGACAATGCTTCCGACTTCGAAAGCGCGAAGCTTTTTGGCAACCTGCGAGCCAATATCGCCCGCTCCAAAGATGATAACCTTCGCACCTTCGAGCGTCTTAACTGGCCCGATGAAGTCCCAGCGATGAGTCATCTGCTGACGGCAGTAAATCGCGAGGTTCTGCGTGATAGCGAGAATTTGACCCACGATGTATTGCGATACGATCGGACCATAAGCAGAACCTGCTACGTTGGCAACGCGAACGTCTTCGGGAAACTTCAACCTGCTGGTGTACATATCGCTACCAGCCCAGGTCATTTGAATAAATCTAAGAGACGTGCCCGACTTCAACATGCGGGGAGCCGGCTCGCCGATGACCACTTCAGCATTCGCAATGGCATCCTCAATTTCCTTATCGAAGAGCTTCGCGCGATCGTACTCCATCTGCTTGACGACAGCGCCCTCGCCCGCTGCCTCGCGGATCTGCGCCATATGCTCCTCGTTGAACGGTGCAAGCACCAGTACTTCCATAGTCGCACCTTCCTATAGGCGAAATTCGTTGATTTACTTCACATGCCAATATAGCGCATTCGGCCTTTCACCTTCGTGTATCATGGAAAAGTTACGTTAATAGGGTTTCTTTACCCTGCGCGACGGCGGGGATGAGCCGCTTGCGAAGCACTGTTTTTAATTGTGCTTAGATTAGCTGAGTTGCTGTAGGCTCTTCCCCGCCGTCGCGCAGGGCTTACCCTCCATCGACGAGGAGTTTTTGATGGCAGAGAACGAAAACAAGAAGATTGACTACGATTTCGCAGCGCACGAGGTTCCGCTGTTTGATGCGTGGTACAAGGCAGGTTACTTCAAGCGCAGCGAAGGAAAAGGCGATTTCGCCGATCACCCCTACACCATCGTCATCCCTCCGCCAAACATCACGGGCGTCCT
>CACZIP010000128.1 GCA_902781245.1 uncultured Coriobacteriaceae bacterium
ACCAGCATCGTCGAGGGCGGTGCCCACGATGTCATGTTGAAGGACAAGACGCCGTACGTCGGCAGCTCCATCGGGCATTAAGCACAAGCAAGAAACGAAAAAGAGCCTCCCCATATGGTTTGAACTGTCTCCCATTTCTTGGTGACACTCCGGTACCCGGTACCAATGTGTCACCGAGGATTGCTGCTTTAGCTTTATACTCTTCCTATGCGTATCATGGCGCTCGACATAGGTGAGAAGCGCGTAGGGGTGGCGATAAGCGACCCCGACGAACGTGTTGCTTCGCCTGTGTGCGTGCTCGCTGCAGAAGAGGTTCGCTCAAACGGCAGATCGTTCCGCATCGTTCTCGAGGACTGGGAGCCCGAATTGCTTTTGTGCGGGCTGCCAATGACGTTGTCCGGTGAAGAAGGACCCCAGGCGGAACGGGTGCGGGAGTTCGCGGAAATCGTTGCGAATAATATTGGAATTCCGTTAGAATTCGCAGATGAGCGGCTTAGCTCTGCCGAAGCCAAACGTAGTTTGCGTGAAAAGGGCCTGAGCGAAAAAGCCATGCGGGGCAAAGTCGATATGATAGCTGCAAGTATATTCTTACAATCGTGGCTAGACGCGCGCAACGGTGCGCGTGAACAGGTCAAAGACGGGTAGGCAAACATGTCCAGAAACAAGATCACCTATTCGCAGCATCCGAATCGGGCCGCACGCTCGGCGCATGCAAAAGGCGATAAGCAGTTCCGCACCTATGATACGAGCGCTATCCGCCCGAAGCAGAGCCCCACAGGTGCCATCGTCGGTATTGTCGTCCTGGTTGTATTGCTCGTGCTCATCCTGGTCGGGGTGTTCAGCTTTGTTCGTGGCTGTGGAAAGACTCCGCTTGTGCCGCGTGGCACCGAGGTGACAATCACGGTTAGCGAGGGCGAAGGCGCCAAATCAGTGGGGAAGACGCTCGTCGACGAAGGCCTCATCTCCAATTCGGGTGAGTTCGTCGATCGCGTCAACGCATTGGGCGAAGATGGTTCGCTGCATCCGGGCACGTACGTCTTGACTGGTGGCCAGTCGGTTGACGAAATCATTCAAGTTCTGCATACGTCCGTTGCGGCTGACACGTTCACCATACCCGAAGGGTCAACGCTGGCCCAGACGGCTGCTATTGTTGCGGAAGCGACAGGCGGGCGAATAACAGCGGAAGACTTCATCGCAGCGGCGAGCGACGCGTCGGTGTATGCCAGCTCGTACGCGTTCTTGGAGGATGTGGGCAACAATTCGCTTGAGGGCTTCCTGTTCCCGAAGACTTATCCATACAATGGCGAATCGACTGCCGATTCGATTATCAGAGTAATGCTCGATCAGTTCGGCGCTGAAACAGCCGGTCTCGATTGGTCGTATGTCGAGTCACAAGGCCTGTCCCACTACGACGCAATCAAGCTGGCATCGATTGTCGAGAAGGAAGCACATGCCGACCATCGCGCCACCGTTGCATCGGTGTTTTACAATCGCCTGGCTGTTGGCATGCGCTTGCAGTCTGATGCCACGGTTGCCTATGTTGTCGGTCATGATCCGACGGCAGAGGACGTTGCGACCGAAAGTGCTTACAACACTTACTTCATCGACGGGCTCACTCCGACGCCCATTAACTCGCCCGGGATCGAATGCATCCAAGCGGTTTGCTCGCCTGATCAAACCGGCTACTACTACTTCTACTTTGAAGATGATGGCAATGGTGGTCTGAACTACTACTTCACGGAGACCTACGAGGACCATCAAGCCACTTACGAAGGCTAAGGACTTGAATTGACGCGCCGCCCCCAAGGGGCGGCACGTTTTTTTCGCCCGAAGAGTGTAGTTTCCATATTCCATCACCCGCTTTCGTTCCCGTTGTGCTGGGTTACAATTCAAGGTGAATGATCCAGCCGCTGAACGGGAGCAACAATGCACTACATGACAGCAGGCGAAAGCCATGGACCGCAACTGACGGCTATCGTCGACGGTGTGCCGGCAGGGCTGCGCATTTCAGAAGCAAGCATCAACGCCGATTTGGCGCGGCGCCAATCCGGCTACGGCCGCGGTGGTCGCATGGATATCGAATCCGATACGGCGCGCATCGTGTCGGGTGTACGTTTCGGTCGCACGCTTGGATCACCGATTGCGCTCGTCGTGGAGAACCGAGATTGGCAAAACTGGGTTGAGGACATGGCTGCATTCGGGGAGGCGCCCGTCGGTCTACATCGTGAAACAACGCCGCGTCCAGGTCATGCGGATCTGGTTGGAGCTCTCAAGATTGACTCGGATGACTGTCGCGATGTGCTCGAGCGCGCGAGCGCGCGCGAAACCGCAGCGCGCGTGGCTGCTGCTGGCATAGCGCGTGAGTTCCTTGCGGATCTGGGTGTCGAAATATTCTCGTACGTCACATCAATTGGCCAGGCTCAATGGATTGAGCGCGACCCCATGATGGAAGCGCCCGATTACAAGCCTCTCGAAATCGAGATCTCGGACGTGCGCTGCCCTAACGAAGCCGCGTCAGATGCCATGCGCCTTGAAATAGACAAGGCAATCGAAGCGGGGGAAAGCCTCGGCGGCACGTTCCGCGTCGTCGTCCGCGGTCTTGTTCCCGGTGTGGGTGGATATGCATCGCGGGATGAGCGTTTGAGCTCACGTATCGGCGCTGCGCTCTTCTCGATTCCGGCAATCAAGGGAGTCGAGTTCGGGCTTGGGTTCGAAGCTTCCCATTTGCCCGGCTCGCAAGTTCACGACCAAATCGAGCTTGACCGTGGCAACGGCTTTACGCGAATGAGCAACAATGCCGGGGGGCTCGAAGGTGGAATGACGACGGGCATGCCGTTGATTGTCACGTGCGCCATGAAGCCGATCCCGACGTTGGGCACTCCTTTGCAGACGATTGATCTGGACACGCTCGAGCCCGCAGCTGCATCCACGGAGCGCTCAGACGTTTGCGCTGTTCCAGCATGTGCGGTTGTGGCCGAGTCGGAGATCGCCTTCGAATTGGCCAATGCCTATCTCGAAAAATTCGGCCACGACAATATGACGGACATTCGTGCTGCCGTCGCTGCGTACAAGCAGCGTTTGAGGACGGCGGCAAAGTAATGTCCGCAATGGCCTTGAAAAGCCGAAAAGGGGCAACCTCTTTCTGGTCGGGTGGTGCTCGATGACCGAGGTGTTCGACTTTCGCAAATCATCAGACGAATCAGCTGATCGTTCGTACAAGCTGGTCATGCCCGTGTTCTTTGTGGGGTTCATGGGCGCTGGCAAGACATCGGTGGCGCGGAAGCTTGCGCGAAGTGCCGGCGTGACTGCTGTCGACATGGACACGTATATCGCACGGAGTTGCGACATGAAGGTGAAGCAGATCTTCGCAGAAGCAGGCGAAGAGGGCTTTCGTCAAATCGAAACCGATGTCCTGCGCGAGCTTGCATGTTCAAGCGAACCCCAGCTTGTATCGTGCGGAGGTGGGGTTGTGCTTGCCGAGGAAAACAGGCGCATCCTCTCCGACAACGGGTATGTTGTGCACTTGCGCGTCACCGCAGACGAAGCTGCATCGCGCATATCGGACATATCGACGCGTCCCTTGTTTGGGGACCTCGATCAAGCCCGCCAAATTATCGAAGACCGAATGCCGCTTTACGAGGAAGTGGCCAACTTGACGATCGACACAGCGGGACGGGGTACGGGCTCGATTGCGCGAGAAGCTTTCGCCCGGCTGAAGGAAAACGGCATTCTGGTTCGCAGCAGCCGATAAAGCATCTGTTGCAAATTGCGCCGAGCAGGAAAGGGAGATTATGCCATGGCAACAAAGGTAATTGTCAGCTTGCCCGGAGAGCATGATTATTCGGTGCGAATCGGTTCGGGAGTCATCGCTGCGCTTGGGCGTAATCTTCGCGAGATCGAGCGTTTTTCCAGCATTCGGGATGCGCTGGTCATAACCGACAGTAACGTCGGGCCTCTCTATCTGGCGCAAGTTAAAGCTTCCTTGAGCCAAGCAGGCTTCAAGGCTGCCGACATCGTAGTGCCTGCAGGCGAGAGCTCGAAATCTCTCGAGATAGCAGGTGAGATCTGGTCTGCCATGGTGCAGCTGGGCATGGGGCGCGACTGCATGGTCGTCGCGCTCGGCGGCGGTGTTATCGGCGACTTGGCTGGCTATGTGGCCGCATCGTACATGCGTGGTGTCCCTGTCGTGCAGGTTCCCACAACGTTGCTCGCGATGGTTGATTCGTCTGTCGGCGGGAAAACCGCTGTCAACCTGCCTGAGGGGAAGAACCTTGTCGGTGCTTTCTGGCAGCCGAGCTTCGTCTGCGCTGATACCGACACGTTGGCAACGCTGCCCGAGCGCGAATGGCGCTGTGGGTGTGGAGAAGTGGCAAAGTCGGCCGTCATCGATTCCGACGATTTCTTCTTCTGGCTCACCGATCACGCGCACGAACTTGCCAACCGCGATGCGGAAACCACCCAAGAAGCTATTGCCCGCTGCGTCGTCTTCAAAGCTGATGTGGTCGCATGCGACAAGACCGAAAGCGAAGGTGTGCGCGAGTGTCTGAACTACGGGCATACGCTTGGTCATGCTATCGAGTCGTGCGCGAGTTTCGGCACGTTCTCGCATGGTGCTTGTGTGGCGGAGGGCATGCGTTTTGCTGCGCGGTTGACCCAGTCGATTACGCCTGAAGCAGCGCAAGGTGCTGTCGAGGCGTTTGCGGAAGCGCAAGCCGAGCTGCTCGATGCGCTAGGCTTGGAACCGCTCGAACACGGGTTGTCCTCGGAGGAGCTGCTGGCGACAATGAAGCATGACAAGAAAGTGCGGTCAGGGGAGTTGCGTTTCGTTCTGGTCGACGACATAGCAAGTTGGCGCGTGGAGACCCTTTCCGACGACCTCGTGTTGGCCGCATTGGACGGATAACCAAAAGGTTGCGGCCTCTTCAAGATGGTTCGTAAGCTGCTACAATCTTCCTGTCGATAATCAACCGTTGCAAGGAGCCTCGATGGCAATGCCGAAGATTCTCGTTATCAATGGTCCAAACCTTGACATGCTGGGCGTGCGCGAACCGGAAGTTTACGGTGACGAGACGCTCGATGCACTCGAGGCAAAAGTCGCTGACTACGCGAGCCGCCATGGAATCGAGGCCGATTTCATGCAATCCAACAGCGAGGGCGAGATCATCGATGCCATTCAAGGTGCGCGTGAGGTCTATGCGGGCATTGTCTACAATCCCGGCGCGCACGCCCATTACTCGTATGCGTTGCGCGATGCTGTTGCGTCGATAACCGTGCCGGTTGTCGAAGTGCACATATCGAACATCGCCGAGCGCGAGGAGTTTCGTCGCACGTCGGTCATTGCTCCTGCATGCGTAGCGCGGGTGATGGGTTTGGGGTTCGATGGCTATTGTCGTGCCATAGACGTGTTCCGCGGACATGAGCTTCTTGCGCGATTGGGCGAAGGCTACGAGGAGCGCTATCCAGCAGGACAGAACATCATCGTCGGTATTCCCGATGATGTGGACGAGCCCGAAGAGGAAATGGCACCTGCAGTCGAGCAGGAAGCCGCTCCCGCATCTGCGGATCAGCTCGACCTCGAGTCTGATGCCGACGCTTTGGCAGTTGTTGAACCCGAGGATACCCCCGATTCTTCTATTGAGGAACAAGAAGATATCGGCGAGCAGTCTGCAGGTCTTGTCTCGTTCGAGCGTCAAAACCTCTTGCAAGAAGCGTGTACTCAGATGGGCCTTGACGCCTTCTTGGTTCGCGATACATCGAACATCGCTTGGTTGACTGCCTTCGATGGCGTTTTTGACGAAGAACGCGCTCATGCGTTGCTTGTCAAATCCGATGGCACCATGCTCCATACCGATTCCCGCTATACGAATGCACTGCGCACGGTTGCGAGCGCTATTTCGAGCGACATCGTCGTGAGCGGCACGCGCAAATCGCACGCCCGTTTCGCTGCTGATGCGCTGGCGAGTGGGGCGATTCCATTCAATGGCCTTGTCGGTATCGAGGACACCATCACTTATGACGAGTTCATCAAGATGGCGGAGGAGTTCGGAACCGATTGCTTGGTTCCCACGAAGGACGTCGTCATTGGTTTGCGCGCCGTTAAAGATGCAGGAGAAATTGCAAGGATGCGAGCAGCCCAGGCCATTACCGACGCTGCATTCGCACATATCATTCAATTCATGA
>CACZIP010000129.1 GCA_902781245.1 uncultured Coriobacteriaceae bacterium
GTTGCTATATATGTTTCGGTGTCGCTGAGTCGATATCCAGTCGGTGCCACGATTTCTTGAACTGCAATTGTGCCGAGGGGTATGACTGCAACACCGTTTGCGTTGCGATAGAAATCATCGCCCGAAACCTTAAGCTCGTCTGATACGCGCGCAACACCACTGTCGTCCGACTTGACAACCCATGTTTTCGTTGCGTTGGTCGGCAACGATCCTGCGTCGTAGTATCCGTCGAAGTAACGCACCTCGAATTGCGCACCTTCAAGCGTTGCCGAACCCTGCGCTTTGCCGTCAGATGTTTCCGCATCTTGCTTGAGCGCCCAGCTTGATGGGATCTCGTGCTGTGGTACTTCAGACACGGAACCGCCGTTCACCTGCACATCACCGCCAGCGGGCACCGACACTTCGTAGACGGTTCCATCGAGCGCATAGCCATCTGGTGCGTTTGTTTCGGCAACGTAATAAGTGCCAGGCGCAAGGTTACGATCGGTTTTCCAAGATCCTTGAGCGTCGGTCGAATGGGTTTCAAGGGCTTTCGATGCGTTGTGCGTAGCCGCGTCATCACGGGAAGAGTAGATGCCGTATTCTGCCCCCGCCAAGCTGTAGAGAGTGTTGCCGTCGCTGATGTTTGGAATCGAGCTTTCCTTTTGCAGAGCTATTCCGCCGTAATCCCTGAATTTGACAAGATAGAATCGCGATCCCCAGCACTTAGGCTGCACTGTTGACAGAGCACACCCGTCGATTTCGGTCTCGGCGGTGATCGGGTGTATCTCCCCAGAAGATGCCGATATGAGAGTCGTTTTCGTGGGCGTGATAGCGACCGTAGTCGTCGTAGCCGCCGGAGTCAAAGTCGTCGATCATGACGATGATGTCGCCTTTGACGGCAAGGCCCGATGCGAGCAGATCCCATTTGTTTGAGAATTCGTACATTTCAAGGCCGTATGTTTTCGCGAGACGCCAAAACGTTCTCGCATTCGCGTAATGACCCGCGGCTGCACCGTAGCCATCGATTGCATTCGGCGCTCCGTTCCACCAATCGGCCATGAATGCGCTGCTGTAGTCGTCAGCGCCAGCGTCTGTCAGAGCGCGAGAGACGAAACCGCCGCAGTTCATTCCAACGTGGCCAGTTGGAGACGGGTTGCCCCTCGGCCAAAACATGCCATCGTTCCATGAGGGATAGGGCTGTTCGTTGAGATACCATCCTTCGTAGGGTGTTCCCTCGTAAACGGATGACCAATTCGCTTCTACTGATGACACGAACTGGTCACGCGTGATTCCCATCACATCGTCCAACGTCGGCTCGTTTGCAGCAGACGCATTTGTTTGCGGTAAGGCGAGGAGGACAAGCGCGAAGACGAGACCGAGCGCGACCAGCAATGGCGCTGAGCGTCCCAGTTTCGATCTTCGACTCTTGTTTGGTCGTTGCGTGGCGTTAGTGGTCATGTCGAGCATCCTTCCCTCTGGACCGATAGATACGATTCAGGGGATGCTATCGATGCAATCCATTCACGCAACCGCAATTAGGGCAAGAAACGTTCGCTTAGCGTTGAAGAATTTATCCACGTAACAACGATAGAAAGACACTGTACTGTCCCATTCGATTCTCTTTCAAATCGCTCGATGAGGGCGTGGAATTCTAAAATTACCGTTGAGGGTCAATTCGCTCACGCTCGCCAGGACACAATATCTACGGTGTATTATTTGCAGAATATCGGTATAATCGACTATTGACTATGCCCAGCATTGGGCCTTGGTTGCTATGGGCGAGCCGGGGAGGGGCCGTTAAGGCCTGCAAAGGGCTCGCTTCAATAGGTGTGGCCGAGTTCGAAAGAACTCGCGAAGGTAATCGGAAGAGAAGAGGGGAACGCATATGACGCAAGTCGATATCCATGCTCCCGGTGTAGAGGTGAAGAAGAGCGCATGCTACTTCTGCCACGCAAACTGTGGCGTCCTCGCCTACGTGAAAGATGGCGAAGTCATCAAGATCGAAGGCGATCCCGACTACACCAACCAGGGTGGTTTGTGCTGCCGCGGCACGAGTGCTCTCAAGCACGTGCATCATCCGGCGCGCATCAACCACTGCCTGAAGCGCGCAGGCGCCAAGGGCGAAAACAAGTGGGAACAGATCCCATGGGACCAGGGCATCCGCGAGGTTGCCGAAAGGCTCAACCAGATCAAGGAAGAGAGCGGCGCTGAGGCAGTTGCCACTGCTGGCGGCACCACTCGTACGGACGACTACGCTCGCCGTCGTTTCTTCAACATTTTCGGTTCGCCGAACAGCTTCCACAACGCGCTGCTGTGCTGGATTCCGACGTTCATGGTCGAGACGGCCGTGGGCGGCTGGTCTCCGTTCGAGACCGACCTCGGCGGCTCCCGCTGCGTCATTCTCTGGGGTATGAACCCTGGCGCGTCCACGCTTCCGAGCATGCACGGCTACACCGACCTTCAGCTCAACGGCCTGAAGATCATCGTGGTCGACCCGCGTTATTCCGAGACCGCCAAGAATGCAGACTTGTGGCTGCCGCTGCGTCCGGGCTCCGACACGGCGCTCGCGCTGGCCATGGCTCACACCATCTGCTACGAAGGCATGGTTGACTTCAACTTCGTGATCAACCAATGCGACGGCTTCGATGACATCATGAACCACCTCGAGAAATACTCGCCCGAGTGGGCTGCCCCCATCACGTGGCTCGATCCCGAGGACATCCGCAAGGCTGCTCGCATGTATGCCATGAACAAGCCCTCCAACATCCAGTGGGGCTGCACGTGGGACCAGCTCGGCCCCGACTCGGTTTCCGGTTCGCATGCCCGCGCCATCATGCGCGCGCTCACCGGCAACCTCGACTGCCCGGGTGGCGACCTGATCCCCGGTCCGTCGATGACGTTCCTCACCGACGAGGAGCTCGAGCTCAACGAGCTGCTTCCCGAGGAGCAGAAGGCGAAGCAGATCGGCTCCAACTTCTTCAAGCTCACCTCGTGGCCCGGCTACAGCAAGATTGCCGACACCGCGGTTGCCACATGGGGCAAGGCCATGACCACCGAGTGGTTCTGCGAAGCACATGGCCCGAGCGTCTTCAAGGCCATCATTACGGGCGACCCCTACAGGGTTCGCGGCCTCATCGTTTGCGCCACCAACCCGCAGAGCTGCTACGGCGACTCCAAGATGGTGCTGCAGGCGCTCAAGTCCTGCGAGTTCCTGGTCACCGTCGAGTACTGGATGACCCCTTCAGCGTTCTATTCCGATTACATCTTCCCGGCGGCCGGCGCCCTCGAGCGTCCCGTCATGCACACCAACTACGGTGCTACCGACTCCATCCAGTGCTCGCAGCGCGCCATGCAGCCGCTGTACGATCGTCATGACGAGTACACGTTCTGGAAGGAACTGGGTCTCGCTTGCGGTCAGAACCCCGAGTACTGGCCGTGGGAGACCGAGGAAGACGTCTACTACGACGTCATTAAGCCGCTCGGTTATCCCGTTTCGAGCTACGACGAGTTCGTCGAGAACTACCGCATGTTCTTCCCGCCGCAGCACTTCAAGAAGTACGAGAAGAACGGCTTCTGGACTCAGACCCGCAAGTTCGAGTTCAAGTCGACGATCCTCGAAGAGCTCGGTTATCCGCCGATGCCCGAGTACCATGGCTGCGGTGAGAACGAGTACGATCATCCCGAGCTGCTCGCCGAGTATCCGATCACGCTCACCACTGGTGGCTCGCCGATGCCGTACCACCACTCCGAGCACTTCAACATGCCGACGATCCGCTACATCGCGCCCGAGCCGTACTTCACCATTCACCCCGATCTCGCTGAAGAGCTCGGCATCAAGTATGGTGACTGGTGCTGGATCGAGACGCGCCGTGGCCGCATCCGCATGCGCGCCAACGTCGAGCCATCCATCGCGCCGAAGGCCGTCTGGTGCCCGCGTGGTTGGTGGTACCCCGAGCTGGGTGCTGACGATCCCGAGGCCCCGTTCGGCTGCTTGATTTCTAACACCAACGTTCTGACATCTGTCGACAACGAGCACTGCGACCCGATCGGCGGTTCGTGGTCCAACCGCGGCCTGCTCTGCAAGGTCTACAAGTGCACCGATGCCGACCTCAAGGCGAAGGCCGACACACGCTGGTCGATCCCGGGTTCGTCGCCCATCAAGTCGAATGCCTACGAAGAAGCTGTCCAGGTCCTGCCTTCTGAGCAGCCCCTGCGCTTCGATCCCATCCCGTTTACGCCGCCCACCTGCGACCGTGAGGTTCCCGAGGGCCTGGTTTGGGACTGGCACCGCGACAAGATGGTTCAGCCTGGCACGCACTACGAGCTCGACGAAGAGTCCGGCTGGCTCATCGACCCCAAGACCCAGAAGTACTACGACATGTTCTCCGGCTGGGCTTACGACGCTGACAAGGAACTCCTGCTCGACGAGGCGACCGGCACCTACTACGACTTCGAGCGTAATGAGGTTCCGTTCGTTGCCGACATACGCGTCTATCCGGGCCTCGAGACTGCCCCGTATGCTTTGCCCGAAGGCTCCGATGTGACTTGGTTCCCCGAGAAGGGCTATGCAACCAAGCCCGGCGCTGCTGGCGAAGGCAAGATCTACGATCCCGAGAGCGGCTGGATGGTCGGCATCGAGGACGGCGTCTGGTATGACGCATACTATGGCTACGCTTACGATCCCACTGCCGAGAACCTGATCGACATGGAGACCGGCCAGCGTTACGACATGGAATACCAGCCCATCTACGAGGTTGCTGGCTGCCGCGTCTACCCCGGCACCGAGCAGGCTCCGTACGAGCTGCCCGAGGGCATCGTTTGGGATGCCGAGAAGGGTTACTCCACTGTTGCCGGCGAGATCGGCGAAGGCAAGATCTACGATCCGGACAGCGGTTGGCTGGTCGGCATCGAGGACGGTTACTGGTACGAGAGGTTCTACGGCTACGCGTTCGATCCGACGAACAACACGCTGCTCGACCTCAAGACCGGCGATCGTTACACCATGGAATACGAGCCCATTGCTGCTGACGAAGCGGCTGCGGAATAGGAAAGGAGAGGGGTTACCTATGACGCGTTACGCGATGGCTATTGACCAGCGTCGCTGCATCGGCTGCCATTCGTGCTCGGTCGCATGCCGCACCTGGAACGAACTGCCGCTGGACATCATCTACAACCCCGTGCTCGGCGGAGTCGCTGAGGGCACGTGGCCGAACGTCCACCGCAACTACCTGCCGACGCTCTGCATGCACTGCAAGAATCCCGAGTGCGTGCCGTGCTGCCCGACGGGCGCTTCCCAGCAAGATCCCGACGGTGTCGTTTGGGTCGACTACAAGAAGTGCATGGGCTGCAAGGTGTGCGTCAACGCTTGCCCGTACGGCATGCGCGACACGTCGCACATGGTTCGTCGCTTCGACGAGTTCGTGCGCAAATGCACGTTCTGCAAGGAGCGCCGCGAGATGGAGCCCGGCGCCGATCCGTACTGCGTGCAGACGTGCCACCAGAAGGCTCGTGTGTTCGGCGACATCGATGATCCGGATTCCGCGATTTCGAAGCTCATCGGCCGTGCAGACACCTTCCGCCTGCTCGAAGAGCTCGGCACTGACCCGCAGATTTATTACATCCCGGATCTGGGAGGTACGCGATAATGGATATGAAACAATACCAAAAAGAGAATGCTGAGATTCAGTACAAGCATCGTTACTGGGGTTTCCAGATCGCCACGTACCTGTTCCTGGGTGGCCTTGGCGGCGGTATCCTCTTCCTGTCCTGGGTTCTGACCACGTTCGTGTTCCCGGGCACCAGTCTGGTGCAGGCGTTCATGCTCCCGAACTTCATCGCGCTGCTCGCGATTGTTCTGGGTCTGTTCTTCCTGGTCGAAGAGCTTGGCCAGCCGCCGGTATTCTACCGTGCGTATGTCACCGCAACCTCCATCATCAAATGGGGTGCTGTGCTGCTGACCATCGCTTCCTTCGGCGATCTGTTCTGGTTGCTTGGCAACTGGAGCCCTGAGGTTCCCATCCTCGGCTTCCTGAGCGTGTTCAACTTCCTCGGTGGCCTTTCCAGCGTGTGGCTGGGTGCTGCTGGCATTGCCGGCTTCGGCATCATGGTTTACACGGGCGTTATGCTGTCCACCCTGAAGGCTCACTCCTTCTGGTCGACGCCCGCCCTGCCGATCCTGTTCACGACTTCTGCTCTTTCGACCGCTTGCGCCGGCATTATGCTGTCGCTGTGCGGTTGGCCGGGCGTTGCGGCCATGTCCGACCTGGTCGCTGCTCATGAGGTCCACGAGCTTCTGCATGTGCTCGACATCATCCTCGGCTTCGCCGAGCTGACGATCCTTCTCGTCATGGTCCTGTCGTTCCTGGGCGCTGGCAACCGCACCCAGCAGCGCGTGGCTCAGCGTTGGGTCAAGGGTTCCTATGCTGGTTGGTTCTGGATTGGCATGATCGGCCTCGGCCTCGTTGTCCCGCTGATTATGAACGCCAGTGGCAACCCTGCTGCCGGCACGATCGCCTGCATCCTCGTTCTGTGCGGCGGCTGCCTGCTTCGCTTCCTGTGCGTCTGGTCTGACGACCGTCAGCCGCTCGAGGGCGAGAACAAGTACTACTTCCGTCAGAAGCACGGTGACGTCGACTACTCCAAGCTCTATGTCAAGCCCGCTAAGGAGATGGAGCGCGGCCAGACGTTCGAGTACATCGAAAACATGTACTAGTCTGATTGCGCCGTAGCAAAGCGCTACTTGAAGGGGGAGCCCATGAGGCTCCCCCTTTTTCATATCAAGAAACAGTCGGACTGTTCGTTATCGGTCAAGCAGATTGAACGCCATATTGAATCGAGCGGCAGGCGGTCTTAACGACTTCGTCGCTACCGTACAGGCGCTCGAACTCGTGGGCAAAAGGCGCGGCAGCTCGGGGAGATCCAGCATTGGCGAGAAGAATGGTAGC
>CACZIP010000130.1 GCA_902781245.1 uncultured Coriobacteriaceae bacterium
CGCCCGTTCAGCAGGCATGCGATGCCATCGGTTTCTGTCCGACGGGGTCTGCGGTCGCAACGCCAGGATTCGCCCTTTCGGCCAAGACTATCGTGCACGCCGTCGGACCCGTCTGGCACGATGGCGATCTGCGCGAACGGGACCTGCTGCGATCGGCCTACGATTCGGCGCTGCAATGCGCCTTGGACGAAGGCGCTCAGTCTGTAGCGCTGCCGCTCATCTCGGCAGGCACGTTCAACGCTCCTGTCGAAGTGTCGTTTTCCATCGCAATGGCCGCTATACGGGACTTCCTCGACAAGCACGATGTCGACATCAAGCTCGCCCTCTACGACCGGCGAGCCGTAGCCGCCGCCTTGCCGATGCTTGGCGAGATAGCCGAGTTCATCGACGACAATTACGTCGACGAGCATCGAGACGAGCGCCTCGAGCAAATGCGCCATTACAGGGCGGAAATCGATGCAGCCTCCTATGAAGCTGAGCATAAGCAAGCGTCTATGCCCCACTACGACGCCCCAATGGCGGCGCCAAACGCCCCGGGTGATTATGGCTCAGCCCCGATGCCGATGCCTGATGCGCGGAAGCCTGCTGGGAGGCGTCCCGGCGGGATATTCGGTTCGCTGTCGCGGATCGGCGAGCTCATCGAAGAGTTGCGCGAGCGGAAGGACGAGGAGCCTTCTCAACATATCGAGGAGATCTCAGAATACGGCGCATCGACGACGGCCTCGATGCCGCCTGTTGAATTCAGCGCGCAGGAAGCGATTGCAGCAGCTCCTGATGCCAGCCTTGGCGAGTGGCTCGACGCATTGGACGAACCCTTCTCCACAACCCTGCTCGCCCTCATCGATGCACGGGGGTTGACCGATGCCGAAGTCTACAAACGCGCCAACATGAGCCGCCAACTGTTCAGCAAGATTCGAAGCGACGAATATTACCGTCCAACGAAGAAGACGGCGCTGGCCTTGGCAATCGCCCTCGAACTCGACCTCGATGAAACCGAGGATCTGCTACAGCGCGCTGGCTTCGCCCTCTCGAACAGCAATAAGGCTGACGTCATCGTCGAGTACTTCATCCTTCACGGCAATCATGACATCTTCGCCATCAACGAAGCCCTCTACACGTTCGACCAGCCGTTGCTCTAGGATTGCGACACTGGGCGCTAGCTAATCGATCCCCCATCTGGAGAGACCGCCGAATTGGGGAGACTCTCTTACTGTCGGGCTTCTTACAGAACCGAAGCGAGCAGCGCTTCGCAGCCACGCATGACGTCATCGTATGTTGCGTCGAAGTTGCCGGTGTACCACGGGTCGGCAACATCGCCCGATTCGCCCACATATGACAGCAGCTTGCGTACCTTGCCCATGTTCTCGGGGCCGAGGATGCGCCGCAGATGGCGGATGTTCTCCTCGTCCATGCAGATGATGTAGTCCCACCCTGCTTGCTCGCCTGCCTGGATGCGACGAGCGCGGTGCGGCACGATGGGCACGCCTTCGGCCTTGAGCTTGTCGCGGGCTGGCGGGTAGATGGGCATGCCGATTTCTTCATTCGTCGTAGCGACCGAGTCGATGGTGAAGCGACTGCCCATTCCCCGGGAATCGACCATATGCTGCATGACGCATTGGGCCATGGTGGAACGACAGATGTTGCCGTGGCAAACGAACAGTATGCGTATGCGATCTTTGGCCATATGAATCCCTCCCGAACCAGACACCGCACCTGAACAACCTACGACTGCCCGCAGCAATCGCGATACTTCTTGCCACTGCCGCAAGGGCAAGGCTCATCAGCGCCGATGCGCATGATGGTGCCATCGGCGTTGTAGAACATCTTGCGTCCGGTCATCTGCTCGTAGAGCTCCTGAGGCGACCAGCCGTTGTTCTCCCACGAAGGCACCGCGTTGTAGACATTGGTCAACAGCTGGGCCAAGCGTTTCTCGTCGGCACAGCAATGCTCGAGGCCCAAATCGACGGCGAACATGAAAACTTCTTCAAGGCTGCCCAACTCAAGGGACGAACGGATAACGTCTTCGACCACGTGGTCTGCAAACGTGTAGTCGTCTTCCCCGTCGGGCACACGTTCGTCAAGGAAATCGCGCAACGCGAGCGCGCTCGGATCTGACAGCAGCCCGCTCACGATGTCCTGCTCGAGCACACGACGCGAAAGCGGCTTCATAGGAAGCTCGCGCTTTCGCATCTCGACAAGATCGCGCTTGTATTGCTCGAGTCGACCTAGCTCAATGACCAGGTCGCCTCCGCCGCTGCCCGACAGGCCACCGAGAGGTGAACCTCCGATCTCGCTCGTCTCGCGGTTGACGAACAGGCCGGACGACCCGGCTTTGGCCTGCATGAACTCCTGGGCCACATAATCGGGGCTCAATGAGTAGTGGGTGATGTAATCGACACCGGAATACGTCCACACATCGAACAAGCCAGCACCCATACGCCAAGTCTCAGACGCCACTAGCGTTTGAAACGCCTCATAGGAAAGAGACTCTGCGCAGAGAGCGCGGTATTGGGCGAACACGTCTGCAACCGATGCAATGCCATACTGCATGGTCGCCGCATCGATGCAGATGAGTGCCGTACGGTATTCGGGTGGAAGCCCCTGGGGCATCTCGTCGACATACGACGCAAGCTCGTTCGGCAACTCGTCTTCGAAATTCAACCTATCGGCGTTCGCCTGACCGGGCCGCACAAACGCCTCGGGATGCTTGACGCGGTATTCGCCAATCGCCAAGTCGCGCTCGAGTCCGCTCAGTCCGGCGAGCACACCGCGATGGAAGCCCTTTGGCAGCTCCTCGCCTTCTTCTGACGAAGCGCTTTCGACAGGTCCGGCGAGCAGGCTCTCGAACTCGCGCTCGCGTTGCGCTTCGAGAAACGCCTGCGCTCGTTCTATGAACTCGCGCGATGTCGTGGCGATGCCATCGGAGCACCGGCGCTCGAACTCGTCCTGAATACGGCGCGACTCGCGGTCGGGCTGATTCCCCCCAAGATCATATGCCTGCAGGAAGCCGTCGTAGACGATGACGTCGTCAAATGGCAACAACACGAGCTCGACGCCCGCAGGAGCCGGCCCGATTTCATCTTCGAGTTCGTAGGTCACGCCGCAAACCGAAAACACACCCGCCTCGCTCATGAGCAGGCCGCGCCCGCCTTGGTAGCGCACGAGCGTATAGAAATCAGGAAGCGCGTACTTCCAACCAGCCGCAACGTCGAGACATTTCTGCGGCAGCCCGTACGGATTAGAATTCACGAACTCGTCGATGATCCCGACGTTGTTCCAAAGCTCGCGGGCGACCATCGCCGTCTTCACGTCGTCCATCATGGTGCCCGACTCGAGAGAAAGGTCCTTGACCACATGGAACCGCTCGTTGACGTAGTACAGCAACGAGTCCATCGTGTCGAAGAATCGATTGACCTGTTCGTCGTTTAGAACCATGTGCTCCCTCTGTTCAGCGCTGTCGGAACCACTATTGTAGGCCAAATAGCGCCGAGGTTCTCGTTTGGGGAATTTCGCCCCCGTTAATTGCGTTGTTTGCATCTCGTCAAACGAGCAACATCATATACAATCGAGCGCAGCATTCGAAGGAGACCGTCATGCCCATAGTCGACGCACATGCACACATCTACCCGGAAAAGATTGCCCTGAAGGCGGTTGCAGCTGTCGGACGCTTCTACGGCGTCGAGCAAACCATGGCGGGAAAGGGTTCGGTTGACGACCTGCTCACCCACAAAGAAGCGGGCATTACCCATTTCATCGTCCATTCGGTTGCGACAACTCCGCGCTCGGCACCGACGATCAACAGCTTCATCGCCGAACAGTGCGCCCAGCACCCTGAATTCATCGGCTTCGGCACAATGCACCATGAATTCGAAGATATGGAAGCAGAAGTCGAACGCGCAATCGATCTCGGCTTGCACGGCTTCAAGCTTCATCCCGACACGCAAGAAGTCAACATGGACGACCCGAGGCTCATGAACTTCTACGAGATCATCGCCGGTCGTTTGCCGCTCGTCGTCCACACAGGCGACTACCGCTACGATTATTCGAGCCCCTACCGGCTTATCAATATCTTGAAAACGTTCCCCGACCTAGTGGTGAATGCAGCGCACTTGGCAGGTTGGTCCGTTTACGACGTGGGCTACGACATCATGCATGAGAACAGCTGGCCCAATCCCGAGCGCTTGTACGTCGACGCCTCGAGCTCGTTCACGTGGGTTGGCCGCCGGCACATGCGCGAACTGGTCCGCATGTGGGGCGCCGACCGCGTCATGTATGGCAGCGACTACCCTATGTGGAACCCGACGCACGAGCTCAACGAAATGCTGCATTGCGACTTGACCGACGACGAGCTCGAGCTGGTTCTCTGGCGCAACGCCGAGCGTTTCTCAGGAGTAGAAATCAAATAACAGGCCCTGCGATGGCTATCAGCCTTTTCGTCACGCGTCCTCTTGCTGCTCTTCCCTGTGCAGCACGACGCGGATCTTGTCGATACGCAGATTGTCCATGTCGACGACCATGAACGTAGCCGAATCGCCATGTCCCGAGTCCGATGACACCTCGTCTCCTTCGTCGGGAATGCGGTCGAACAATGCAAGCAGCAGGCCACCTGCCGTCTCGCACTCGCTCGCCTCGGCCGGCTCGAAACCGATCAACTCGACCACATCGTCGATTGCCATGGAACCGTCGATGAGAAAATCACCTTCGCCGATTTCGACAACCCGGTCAACACCCGCATGGGCGTACTCGTCAGGCGTAGCACCGACGATTTGCTCCATGACGTCGGAAATCGTGACGATGCCGGACGTGCCGCCATGCTCGTCAACCACAACGGCAATCTTGGTGTGCTTCTTTTGCAGGAGCGACAGCAATTTGCTGACCGAAATGCTTTCGGGCACCGCTTCAATCGGTCTGATGGGCAAATCTTCGACACGTTCAACAGGCTGTGCGGTGTAAAGGTCTTTCACGTGCACGAAGCCGACGATGCGGTCCTTGCTGCCGCGGCACACGGGGTAGCGCGTGAACCTGTAGTTCCTGATCTGCTGCTGTGCCTCGTCGAGCGTATCCTTGACATCGAGGCACACCAAATCGGTGCGCGGCGTCATGATGGCCTCGGCATCCTTGTCGCCGATGTCGAAGATGTTGTCCACGTATTCGTTTTGCGCGGGGTCGATAAGCCCGCTCTCGGTGCTTTCGTCGATGAGCAGCTTGATTTCCTCGTCAGTGTAGACCTCGTGCTCCTTGTCGGGGTCATGGCCCGCCAAGCGCACGGCACCACGCGTCAGCGTGTTGAACAGCCACATGATCGGATAGGTGATGCGATAGAACACGACAAGCACGCCCGACGTGCGCAAAGCCCATCGTTCGGTCGAGAAGATGGCAAACGACTTGGGAATCTGCTCGCCCACGACCACATGAAGCGTCGTCATCAGGATATAGCCGATGGCGATGGCAATTGACGAGATGGCCGTGCTGGACAAGCCGAGCGGCGCGAGCACGGGCCTGACCAAAGCCGAGAACGCCGGCTCGCCGAGCCAGCCCAGCGCAAGCGACGCAAGCGTGATGCCGAGCTGGCATGCAGCCAGGTAGGCGTTGACATTTTCAGTGACGCGCTTCGCAGCCTTCGCGCCCGGCTTTCCTTCTTGCAAGGCCATCTCAATCTGCGAAGGACGAACGCGTACCATAGCAAACTCAGCTATGACATAGAAAGCGTTCATCGCGAGGAAGAACGCAACGAGCAAAAGGCTAATGCCTATGTGCATAAGAGGCAGTGCTCCTTAGTCGACCTGTTTTTTGCGAATTGGCTATTCTTTCGCAAGGTTAATACTATTTCTCTCGCCATTTATTATAGACAAGCGTAAAATTGCAAACAGTAACTAAATGCCAACGCAATAGAAAGGAAGCATTATGGCAGAAGAAAAGAAGGGCCTCGTAGCCGAATTCCAAGAATTCATCAACAAGGGCAACGTCATGGACATGGCCGTCGGCATCATCATCGGCGGAGCGTTCACGGCTATCGTCACGGCCCTGACGACCAATATCATCAACCCGCTCATCACCGTCATCACCGGCGGCAACGGCACCGAGGTCGGCGGCCTCGTCGTCCCGGGCACCGCAATCGACTTCGGCGCGTTCATTTCAGCCATCATCAAC
>CACZIP010000131.1 GCA_902781245.1 uncultured Coriobacteriaceae bacterium
AAGTCCTTGATCCCATCCAGCGCTTCCCAGGGGTATTCGAAACGCCTGAGCAACGGCGCTGCGATGGTGTTCGACAAATCGTACAGATCGGCGATTCTAGCTTTCATGGATTGATTCCCCTTCCTTTAAGTTCGCGCACATGAAACAAGTGCTCGTTTCATAGTAGCACCCTATCAAAAACAGCGGCCCGGATTAACCGGGCCGCTTTTGAATCACTCAATTTCCGTCTTGCTCCACTCGCTAAAGCGTCAGCTTCGAAGCAGCGCCCTCGTCGCAGAAGAAGGTGACGTCCGGATGCAGCTGCAGAACGCTCGCGGGGCAGGCTGGATCGACCGGGCCCTCGACGGCAGCCTTGATGGCGTCGGCCTTGGCCTCTCCCAGGGCGATGAGGATGAGCTTGCGGGCGTGCATGATGCTCTTGATGCCCATAGTCACGGCGTGCGTGGGCACGTCGTCAAGGCTCTCGAAGAAACGAGCGTTGACCTCGCGGGTGTTCTGGGTGAGCTCGACCACATGGGTCATGGTGTCGATGGGGTCGCCCGGCTTGTTGAACGCGATGTGGCCGTTCACGCCGATGCCCAAGATGTGCAGATCCTCGCCTCCGGCTGCTTCGATAGCCGCGTCGTAGGCAGCGAGAGCCTCGTCGCTCGTGTCGAGCCCGCTCGGCACATGCGTGTTTGCGGGGTCGAGGTCGACATGATTGAAGAGGTTCGTGTCCATGAAGTAACGGTAGGACTGGTCATGCGTAGGCTCGAGGCCCACATATTCGTCGAGATTGAACGTCGTGACGTCCTTGAAGCTGATCTCGCCTGCTTTATAGAGCTTGATAAGTTCGGCGTAGGTGTCGAGTGGCGTGGAGCCGGTGGCAAAACCGAGCACGGCATTGGGCTTGGCATCCAGGATTTCCTTGTAGATGGCCGCTGCTTGCTTTGCGATGCCTTCAGGGGTATCGATGATGACCTTCATAGTGCTCCTTCTTTCGTGTGCGTCTGCGAGCGCATTCTGCAATGCCCCGCCTACTTCGCGGTATCGCATTTTGCGCGATGGCCGAATATGAACGATACCGCATTTTCCCGAAGGACGATGCAGTATCGAAAACTTGAAACTTTACGTTAACAACGATGAAGCGCCCATTTGCGGCTGCTACCCGAGGTGCGCCGGAAGGGCGAAGCCGCTTGTGAAGCACCTTCTAATCATTATTAAGATTAGCTGAACTGCTGTAGGCGAGCCCTTCCAGTGCACCTCGGGCAGCAGTCGCCTCTCTTCTAATTAAGCACCAAGCTCGGCAATTACCACATCGGCGATTGCGCGGCTGTGGTTCTTCGCATCGGCGTCATCTGCCGCCTCGACCATCACGCGAATGACCGGCTCAGTGCCGCTGGGACGCAGAAGCACACGACCGGTGCTGCCCATCGCCTCTTCGGCTGCCTTGACAGCCGCCTGGACGGCTTCGTTGCCGAACACAGCCTGCTTGTCAGACACGCGCACGTTAATGAGCTCTTGTGGGTACTTCGTGTACAGGAGTGCCGCATCGTCGACGGTCATACCGGAACGCTTCACTGCAGCAAGGAATTGGACCGCGGTCATGAGGCCATCGCCCGTTGAGTTGTAGTCGAGCAGAATCATGTGTCCACTCTGCTCGCCGCCGATGGCGTAACCCTTGTCGCGCATCTCTTCGAGCACGTAACGATCGCCGACCTTGGTCTGCACAACGGTAACGCCGTGCTCCTTCATGAAGTTCACGAACCCGAGATTGCACATGACAGTGGACACCGTCGTATCGCCCGGCAAGCAGCCACGGTTCTTCATGTCGAGCGCCAGCACAGCCTCCATCATGTCGCCGTCAATCTCGTTGCCGCAGGAATCGACCAACATCACGCGGTCGGCATCGCCATCGTGGGCAATGCCGACATCGGCGCCAACCTCTGCAACATAAGCCTTGAGCGGTTCGAGGTTCGTCGAACCGCATTGAACGTTGATGTCGAGCCCGTTGAACGTGTCGTTCATGACGCGCACGTCGGCACCAAGACGCTCGAGAGCCTGGAAGCTGGTCGTCGAGCTGGCACCGTGGCCGCAGTCGAGAGCAACCTTCATGCCGGCAAGGTTGATGTCCTGAGCAAGAATGGAGTCGACCGCATGTCGCACGTAGCGATCAACGGCGTCGGGAACGTTCTGGATGGTGCCGACCGCATCGCCCGCCGGGCGATCCTGGTCGAGCGTGCCGGATTCTATTGCCGCCTGAATCTCGTCCTCGACGGCGTCGGGCAACTTGAACCCATTGCCATCGAACAACTTGATGCCGTTGTACTCAGGCGGGTTGTGGCTCGCGCTGATGACGATGCCGCCATCGCATTCGAGCTGACCGACAAGAAGAGCAATGGCCGGCGTGGGAATGATCCCCGCAAGCAAGGCGGTACCACCCATGCTCGTGATGCCAGCGCATACAGCAGCTTCAAGCATGTCGCCCGACAAGCGCGTGTCCTTGCCAACGAGGATGCGCGGGCCCTGGAAGCGAACAGCCGCTTGGCCGAGACGGAACGCGAGGGGGCAAGTGAGCTCAACGTTTGCAACGCCGCGAACACCGTCAGTTCCAAACATACGTGCCATAAGATAGCCTTTCGATTGTCCTTTTCATTGCACGGCGAATTGCACCTGCAATACAAACGGGATAATTATAAGTCGGTCTACCGCGCACCTTACGTTAAATCTCTATTGCGTGGAGAAAGCTACGCAAGATTGATGAGCCGTGCGAGCGCTCAATTTGCAAGCCCAACCACCCTTTTTATGGTGCGAACAATCCCTCGAACGACCTTATTGATTGCGTCCGTGGGCGAAATGGTAGTACCCCAAACCAGCCAGAGCTACCAGGCTGCATATCACGTACATCGCAGGATATCCAAGGGAACCGACAACGAACCCCAACATGAGCGGCCCGATTCCACATCCGAAATCGCAAAGCAGATAGAACGTTGCGATACCCGGCGCTGCCTTCGACCCACCCGACAGCTTCCCGATGACGGCAAGGCCCGCACTCATGCACGTGCCAAAGCCCGCAGCGGCAAACAATCCGATGCAGAGGAACAGGATAGGCGATGGGACGAGCGAGCAGGCAGCACAAACCATCGTACACACAGCGGCGCACGCGATAGATGGATAAAGAACCGCGTTCTCGCCACGGTGGTCTTGAAGGCGCCCGATTGGTGGCCGCATGAGAATCAGCGAGATGGAGTAGACGAGGAAAAGGCCTGCCGCCCAACCTTCGAGCCCGATTGTCACCGAATACGCATCGGCAAACGAATTGACAGCCGAGTAGGAGAACGCCACGAGGAACATGTAGAACGAAAACTTCCTGGTGGCAGGATCGAATATCGAGGAGAGCTTGAATTTCGGCACCTTCTCCAGAGCTGTACGCGTCCCTTCTTTGGGTGGTGAGCCCGCCGAAAGAAACAGCGTTATGCCCAGCGACACCGCAGCAAGAATCGAGCATACGAGGTACAGCGCACTGTAATCGAAGTTTCCTGCAACAAGCAGGCCGAACAATGGTCCGATACCCGTGCCGAGCGAGTTCGAGACCATGAACCAACCCGTCCCCTCGCCCATAACCTCAACCGGAACGATCTCGGTGACGAGGGCGGGCATGGTCGTGTTCGCGATTCCAAACGATACGCCATGCAGGAACCGGATCGCGAACATGAGCGGCAAGCTCGTGTCGCCGACAAAGTACGATAAGCAACTCGCGAGCATGAGCACAAGGGCTAAAACCGAACAGCGCTTGAGCCCGAACGCATCGGCGTATCGCCCTGCCGCGATGCGCGCGAGCGCTGCGCCGACGAGAAAGATCGACGCCACGAACCCCGCCGTGCTGTCGGGGCACGAGAACGCTTCCATCGCATGGCGCGCCATCGTGGTCATAAACAGGAAGTACACACCCACAACGATGAAGTGGGCCACGAAGAGCATGACGAAATTCGGCGACAAGAAGCTGCGCGGCTTTTCGATGGCGGTATGCGAATCGTTTTCAATCATGTTGGAGAATTCTAATTCTTTTTCCCAACATATAGTCCAAGAAACATCGCGATGCCCACAGATGCGCCATCGCGATCCACGCAGTGCTGTTTCGGTAGAATGGCAATCAACACCATGGCGATTGGAGAGTTGCATGTTCAGGGAAACCAGGCGAAAGAAGCAGGTCCTGTCCGAGCAGGAATGCGCTGACATCCTCGCGCGCTGCGAATGGGGCGTGCTCGGATTGCACGGCGACGACGGCTACCCTTACACGGTGCCGTTGAACTACGTCTACCACAACGGAGTCATCTATTTCCACAGTGCACGTACCGGCCACAAGATCGATGCCATCGATCGTGACGACAAGGCGAGTTTCTGTGTCGTGGACCAAAGCGACCTTGTGCCCGAAAAGTTCGCGACAGCCTATTGGAGCGTCATCGTGTTCGGCCGAATCCACAAAGTGCAAGACCAAGACGAGCGAATCGACACGCTCACCGCGCTCACGGAAGCACTTGCCGGGCAGGTTGATGGCGAAAGCAAACACGCCGAAGTAGCCTCGTGCAAAATGCGCGACAACGTCGAGATGCTCGCCCTCGTGCCCGAATACATATCAGGCAAGCGAGCTGCTGACGCAATCCTTGCGCATCACGGATAGCCGCACCGCGCGGTTCGACTTAGCCGAAATACGTCGGCGACGCTTTCTTGTACTCCTTCGTGGAGATGAGGACGCGCGGTTCGGCACCCGTCAATGACTGAACGATAGAAACGCGCTCGTCAAGTTCTTCCTGCGTCTTCGCATGAACCATTGCATACAGGTTGTACGGCCACTCCTCAGCACGGCGGCGCGCGTAGCAATGCGACACGAACGAGAGCTCGGAGAGCTGGGAACCGAGATCGTCAAGTGCATCAGGAGGAACATCGAGAACCGTCATGCCGTTGAAGGCATAGCCCATCCTGCGATGCTGCACGAACGCACCAACGCGACGAATCGTCCCATCGGCTTTCCAGGCGCGAAGTCGGTCAAGCACCCAGGCTTCGTCGGGACACCCGAGGATGTTCGAGAACGGTCGCTCGTCGGTCAAATCATCTTGCATCCAGCGCACAAGCGCCCGGTCGCGCGGGTCGTTCGCGTCAAACGAGCTCTCGACGGGCGCGGCGACAACCGGAGCTGAGGCGTTTCCGAAATCGACGCGCACTTTGTATAGGGCAGTCGGAGGAAGGTTGATGACTTCGCAGCCCGTTTCGTCACGAACCTCCTCGATGACGCGGTCGATTTCATCAAGCGAGCTCGCAATTGCCGTGAACCAGATGTTGAACTCATGGTTGCGCAGGTAGTTGTGGGTGATTTCGGGATGGGCGCTTACCATGGCGGCGATGCGGTCAACCTCGGCTTCGTCGCCCAACGCCTTCACGCCGCACAGCGTCGAGGTGAACCCGAGGCTACGCGAGGAAAACGATGCGCCTATTCGCCTGATCATATCGTTGCGACGCAGCGATGCAACGGCATCGAGCACCTGGTCGCGCTCGAGCCCAAGGGTCTCCGCCAGCGCACCGTACGGATCGCTTTCTATCGGAAAGCCGCTCTGTATGACATCGAGTACGCGCTGCTCGATAACCTTCTTTGGCTGATGGGCGCAATAGGGCTCCTCGGCCAAGTAGTCACCAGTTGCCGCAAGAGCGCGGGCGCGGCACCCTCCGCAGACGTGCTTGTATTCGCACAAGCCGCACTTCCCCTTCAGACGCGAGAAATCGCGCAAATCGGCGAACACCGGCGAGTTCACCCAAATCTTCGAGAAGGGCTCTTCCTTGACATTGCCGAGTTGCATGTCGAAATACCCGCATGGTTGCACGTCGCCGACATGGCTGATGAACGCGAACGTTATCCCGCCCAAGCATCCACGCGTCATCGCTTCCATACCATATGTCTCGGGCATGACTTCGCGGCCTTCCTTGGCGGAAAGCCGGCGGATGATGCGGTAGTACTGAGGGGCATCCGTCGGCTTGAAATGCAGGGGACTCGTCTTCTGGCAATGGTAAGCCCACGTGAGCACTTCCTCGTATTCGTCGGGCGTGAGCTCGACATCGACGAGGTCTTCCCCACGGCCGGTCGGGACAAGCAGAAAC
>CACZIP010000132.1 GCA_902781245.1 uncultured Coriobacteriaceae bacterium
CCGGCCTCAGGCTTGTACTCACGCTCGAACTCCTCCGGGTACTGCTCGGCCAAAGCCAGCACATCGACCTTCTTGACGTTGACGAGGAAGCCGTTCGTCGCCTCGGAAAGCGTGTTCTTAGAAGCAGTCGCAAGCGGGCAGATAAGGTTGTTCGCACCACCGCGGTCTAGGCCGCCCGTGCCACGCACGATGGAATCGACGCGAGCGCCATGATCCTGATAGACCGACCCAGGCATGATGCGTTCGGTCACGATGCAGCCACCCAGAACAGCACCGCGTTCGTTGTAAACCGCAACCACATCTCCATTGGCGATGCCGAGCTTGCCAGCATCAATCGGGTTCAGCCACACCGGCTCATACATGTAGCCATCCGGACCCTTGACCTTGCACGTCTCGATCTCACGCAACCAAGTAACGTCGTCATGCTCGGAGTGCACGCGCCAACGCGGATGGTTCGTGACCATGAGGAATGGGAAGTCTTTTGCGCGCTCGCAAGACAGACGCTCCTTAAGCTCGTCAGATTCCTCGATCCAGTGCGGCACAACGGGACGCGTCGGATCGTCGGGGAACCACTCTGCCAATCCAGTTGAATAAATCTCGATCTTGCCAGTCGGAGTCTGCATCGGCTGATCTTCCCAGTTCTCGTACCAAGCCGTAAGCGCAACTGGATCGTCTTCCCAACCCTCGGCTGTCGGTGCCAGGCACATCTTCTTCTCTGCAAACTCCTCGTAGGTCATCATGTTGGGATCGACTTTGGCGCTCTCGAAACCGCGCTTGATCCAACCGTCAACGTCGAGGCCTTGCGTGTAGCGCTCAGCGAGGTTTTCGTAGATGCCACCGAACTTCTCGAGCTTTTTGGCAACCTCAATGGCGCATTCCCAGTCGGATTTGGACTCGCCAAGAGGCTCGATGCAATCGTCCTGGATGTACATCATGTTGAACTGACCGGTCCAGTTATCCACCGCGATGTCCTTCTCCTCAAACATCGTGTTCACGGGAAGGATGATGTCAGCGAATACCGCGTCGTTCTCAAACCACGGATGCTGCATCACGATCGTTTCGACGCGCTCGTTGCGCAGAGCATCCTGCATGGCGTTACCACAGTTCCAGCAAGTGGTCCAGCTGGGCGAGTCGGACATGATCATATGGATGTAGGGCTGACCTTCAAGCGGCCACTCGAATGGGTAAAACTGGTCGTAACGCGGAGCCGTGCAAACACCATGGCCGTGCCATTGCAGTTTCTCGCCTTCGGGCAGAGTAAGGGCCTGCGGAATCATCGTCTTCGGAATGAAGGACGGATGCCCATCGAGGAGTTCCATCCAACCGTGATAGGCACCGGGTACCTCGAAGTACTTCTCGGAGCGCGGCATCGGATTCCACTCGTCGAAACCGAATTGACCGAATTCGATCAGGTGAAGCTGACCGACACCGGGGCGACCGATGCCTTGCATGGCAAGAAGTACGACCTCGAGACGGGCGGGCTCCGCAGAGAACGGCGAGCGAATCATGCCACCGCCATCGGCGTGTGCGATGGAGACGGCATGCTGAGCCCAATAGCGTGCGAACGCTTTGATGGTGTAGCTCGGAACACCGCATTTGCCCTCAGCCCACTTCGGAGTTTTGGGAATGCCGTCTTCTTTGCCAAGCACGTAGTACTCGAACCAGTCGAAACCGATGGTGTGACTTTCGACGTACTCTTTATAGTAAGTGCCTTCTGTCAGCCATACGTATGCGATGGCCAACTGAAGGGCAGCGTCGGTGTTTGGCAGGACGGGAATCCAGCGTCCTTTGTGGGCTGCGCCAGTGTAGTTCAAGTCAGGCGAGATGAAGAACGACTTCAGCCCGATTTCCTCGAGGAAATATGCCATGCGGCTCGGCTGCTCGCCGCCCCATCCCCACGGCGTGGTTTCGAGATCGCAACCCCAGTACAACATTGCGTCACCGTGTTCGGCAATGTCTTTGTACAGGTTGCGCTGATTGACCTGCATGCCCACCGGCTCGTTGCCCCAGATGTGCTTACCGCCCCAGTACCAACCTTCCCAGCTGTCGGGCTGACGGGACTGCAGCGTATAACCGCCCACCAGGTCGAGCATGTTTGCCTGCGCACCATGAGGTGCGTGAACGACCTTGGTCTCACCATGACCATCTGCCTGGCACAGAATCGCATACGGACCGTACTCGTCGTGAATACGCTTGATTTCCTTGGCAATGATATCAGTCGCCTCGTCCCACGAGATGTACTCGAATTTCGACTTGCCGCGGTTCTGTGGATTGCGGTCACCCTCGGGATTCCAGTCGACGCGCTTCATCGGGCGCAGGATACGATTCGGCGAATAGATGCGCTTCTTATAGCTAATAGACAGCGGCGGGATCATTGTCTTCTCGCCGGGCTCGAACACCTTTCCACGCGCCTCGATTTTCCAAGGCTTGCGCTCTTCTGCCGTGGATACCTCATCGTAATGCAACGGCCTGATGCGTAGGATTTTTCCATCCTTCACATCGACGGCTGATGTGTTCGCGCTGCAAGCGAACGCAGCCCAGCACACACCGCGGTATACAGTATCTCCCCTAGTCTCCATGCCTTCGTTACCAACCTTCCTCGTCTTCGAAACTCACGTGCTCCAATCCCGCCCGTCTTGGATCCGAACGGGTTTTCACAGTGGACATGCTATGAAGCGCAAAAGCGGATTTGTAGCAACCGAAGGGTAGATTGATGGAAATACACCTTTTGGTTTATAGGCCTAAACCGCCTTCATTCGTTATATTGGTATTGCTATTGAACTGGTCTTTTACTTAACCGGGCTCTCAAATGGCATGAATAGCTTCAACCACCACGGAGGGGCAAGTTTATGAAGCTGAATCAAATGTTTCCTGTCAGATTGCTCGGCTTCGGTCTGTATTGGGCATGGCTGTTTCTTGTAACGGTGTCGCCCTCTCCCGCATTCGGCGTTGTCGAGTGTCTCGGACTGCCATTCGAGCTTGTAGAACTCGCCATGAGGCTTGCGTTCGTTTGCTTGTTCTTTTTCCTCTGGAAGAAACTCGAGACCTCGAAGGGTCGCAACATGCTTATAGCAGCATGCGCAATCGGCGGCCCCTTATCGACCATTGCCGTAGTGTTGGTAGACGGTACAGCGTTTATCGCGCCAGCGGCATTTTTAATAGCGCTCGTCGACGCATCGATCTTCATACTCTGGCTCTGCTTTTTCGGGCACATGCGCGTCGGCGAAACCGCCCTTTACATGTCGCTTTCGTATTGTATCGGCGGAATCATTTGCCTGCTCGTTCAAATGGCACCAAGCCAAACGTGCACCGCAATAGCGGCAATTCTGCCTGTGGCCTCAGCTATGATGTTCCATCTGTCCAACAAATACTACTCTGTCGAAGCCGAAAAACCCGAGCTGTTCGAGGCAACCGAGCTCGAAACCTCATCAGCTGATGATGGGGAGAACTACCGCTACCTTCTGAGACTGGCCATTGCACTTGGTTTGTGCGCTTTTTCCTTCGGAACGACATCGAGCAGCTTGTTTTACGGCAGCGTTGAAAGCTTGCTTCCTGGACCACTGATGGAATCCGCCTGTTGCATCGTTCTGGCAGCGATTTGCGGCATCATTATGTTCGTGACGAAGCAACAGCAAGATCTGTACTTGCTTTATAAATTCGTACCCATTGTGCTCGTTGCAGGGCTCATGCTTCTTGGAACAGGCAATGCCGTCGTTACAACAGCTGGCACATCACTTGTAAACCTCGGCTATTTGATGTTCGAAATCACCGCTCTCAACGATTTTTGCACTGCTGCCAAATCGCGCCATCGTTCTTTGGTTAGGACGTTCGGCAGCGCCCGTATAGCCATTACGGTAGGGTTGCTTGCTGGCTGGGTCACGACCGCAGGTGTACATGGATTCGGGTTCAACGGCTCTTCACTTGCCGTATGCTGCGCCCTATCAATTCTGGGTATCGTCGTCGCATCTACCATCGTGTTCACCGCAAAAGAGGTTTTCCAAGCACGAAACGTTGCAACCGACCAAGTCAAGCTCGAACATGCAGAAGACTTCGCTAAAAGCGCCGAAGAGCTGTTCCAAGAAAGCCTCGCGGCATTCGCCGAGCGCTACAAACTATCACCTCGAGAGACGGAAATTGCAGAGCAATTGTTGCGTGGCCGCACGGTCAGCTACATCTCGGAGCAGCTATTTATCGCGCCGGGAACTGTAAAGACGCACATGCACAAAATTTATTCTAAGCTCGGCATACACAACAAGATGGAGTTGCTCGACGCTTTCGAGGAAATCAAAAGCAAGCGCTAACTCACATCAACCCTATTCGTCGCCTTTCAGCTCGTCGAACTTCGCCTTCATCGTCGGGTTCTTACGCGTAAGCTTCTTGACCGTAAGGTCCTCAAGCTTGTTGTTGGCAGCAGTCAGATGCTTTTCCGAAACGAGCAGCTTTTCCTTCGCCTTCTGCAAGTCGGCGATCGCTTTGTCGATGGCGGCAACAGCATCCTCGAAACGCTTGGAAGCATCGCCGAAGTTCTTGAAGAAGCCTTCTTTGAACACCTCGAGGTCGTGCTCGAACGTGGTGATGTCGAGATCTTGCTGACGCATGAGCGCAACTTCACGCTTGTACTCGAGCGCATTGAGCGACGCATTGCGCAAAAGCGAGATGATGGGAATGAAGAACTGCGGACGCACTACGAACATCTTGGGATAGCGCCAAGACACGTCGACGATTCCTTTGTTGTACAAGTCGCTTTCGGGTTCGAGCAACGACACAAGCACCGCGTATTCGCAATTCTTGTTCGAGCGGTCTTTGTCCAGCTTGGCGAAGTGATCCTCGTTGCGCTTGCGGCGCGTGCTGTCCTCCTCCTCGTTCTTCATCTCGAACATGATGGAGATGACCTCGACACCGCTCTCATCGACTTCACGGTAAATGAAATCGCCCTTCGTTCCACCGACCGTTTCCGTGTCACGCTCGAACGACGCATTGGGAAACGCTGTCGCCCGGATGGCGTTGAATTCATCGGCGCAGTGCACTTCGAGCGACTCGCCGACGATCTTGGTGGTCAGACGAGCCTTCATGTCTTTCAGCCGCTCAATCTCTTCCCGCTGGAAAACGATCATCTCGTCCTTCGCGCGGGCTTGTTCAGCCAACTGTTCTTTGAGCGCAGCCTGAGCGGAAGCGTGCTCAGCATCCTTCAGTTCGACGGACGCTTTCAAGGCATCGCGCTCTTTCTCGATAGCTGCAACGGCTTCGGTCACAGCTAACTGCTGCGCAGTCTGCTGGGCTTGTTTCTGCGCCTCGATTTGCGCACGCAACTGTGCAATCTCGGCATCACGCTCGGCCACAGCCTTCTGAAGACCCGCTTCCGACTCTGCCTTTTGCCGGTCAAGTGCGGCTTGCGCCTCGATTCGAGACTGCTTGAGTGCAGCATCCGACTCGGTCTTGGCCTGTTTCAGCGTCGCAGCCGACTCACTCGCGACGAGTTTGAGCGCCTGCTCTTTCTCCGCCTCGATCAATCGGATGCGTTCATCGAGCTCGCGATGGAACTCTTCGTCGCGCACCTGCTTGGCAACCGATTCGATTTCTGACTGCTCCAAAGATATGACCGTGCCGCAGTTCGGGCATGTGATTTCCGCCATAAGCTCTCCTTACACTGCTCCCGCTGAAAGCATACTTGAAACAACTGGGTTCAGCGCGTCAATTCCGACTCTCTCAAGTCAAAAATAAAAAGCGACCCACAGCGGGGCCGCCCATTTTGCAAGTGTATTTCAAACGGAATGTTAGAGCTTGACGACGTTGGAAGCCTGGAGCTTGCCATTATCGCCTGTGGTGACCTCAAACTCGACGGCAGCGCCTTCGTCGAGAGTCTTGTAGCCATCCATCTGGATCTCAGACCAATGCACGAACAGATCCTCGCCACCCTCCTGGGAGATGAAGCCGTAGCCCTTTTCCGGGTTGAACCATTTCACAGTACCTTGCGCCATTTCAGTTCCTCTTTCCTTTCTTCCCGCCTTCGGGAAGGTATTGCCGAGCACCGCATGGCAACGGTGCTCGCCCTC
>CACZIP010000133.1 GCA_902781245.1 uncultured Coriobacteriaceae bacterium
CTCAATGGCAGCGATGCCGGTGACCATCGTGAAGCCCCACATGTCCGTTATATCGTCAATCTGTTCGACTGGGACCTCGGCATAGGCGTTTTCCAAGCATGTTTCGATTGAAGCGCCGTGGAATGCGCGTGTGAGATACGGCTCTGGCCTTGTGCGCGCAAGGCGCAGCGCCGGATCGTCCTCGACCTTTACGCGCAAGTCGTCGTTATCCATGACGGCAAGATATGCGTACCAAACAGAATTTGGAACCCGATGGAAACCCTGCTGCGCCAGAGGCGTGATGCCTAATTTGTGGGCTTTTTCCATGAGCTCGTTCATCGATCTCAAATATGTTTTCACATCGATGCGCTTCGACGCGGAAACGCTTGTGGCCATTTGAAGTTGCATAGCGGGCCGTGCGTAAATCCACCGTGCACGGAGCGGCTCGACGGCAAGTTGCCTGCGGTATTCGATTTCCATCTCGTGGATGAGGGCCTGCTTCTCACGCGCCTCGCGCAAGCGCTCCTCCACCGCCTCGCTGAACGAATCGAACAGGTTGTACATCTCAAGCACGTCAGCACCTTCGAAATAAGCCTTCAGGCCCTTCGGAGAAATGCCGACATCGATGCAAATCCGCACGAGCCGCGCCTGGTACGTCTGCTGGACGGTGTAGTAACGATAGCCGGTTTGCTCATCGACAAAAGCAGGAACAAGAGCGCCAATTTCCTCGTAATACCGCAATGAGACAACGGAGCATCCAACGAGTTTTGCAAACTCGCCAATGCGGAGCAAATCTCCTCGATTTTTTTCAAAAACACTATTGACTCTCATATCGTATGAGAGTTTACCATGCTCATCAAGGTTAGTCAAAGATACGTATCCATAGCCTGAATAGCATTGTTCGTCGTTACGGCGCAGCAGCTGCGTTTGCATTGTGCGCGCTTCGCCGAGAAAACTGAGTATGGGCAAAGCGCGAATGAAACGCGCTGCCGAAACGGCTAGAAAGGATTTGTATCATGGCAATCGAAGGTTTGACTTCTCACTACAACGACAAAGCCAACTGGACGGCATTTCACGCGCTGAGCGAAGAGCAGTGCGAAATCGTCATCGAAAACGCCCTGAAGATCATCGAGGAAATCGGCCTCAAGTCGAATCCGGCGATTTGCGAGCACTTCAAGAACATCGGCACGGTTGAAGGCGACATCGTCAAGTTGCCGCGCCAGGTCATCATCGACTCCATCAACAGCGCGCCGAGCCACATCGACATCTATGACCGCAAGGGCAACAAGGTCATCGACCTGGGTGGCTCCAACAGCTACTACGGCATGGGGCCGACCAACCCCTTCTTCTACGATTTCGAGACCGGCGAGCGCCGCCGTGCGGTTTTGGCCGACTGTGCAGCTGCCGCGAAGGTAGCCGACGCCCTGCCCGAGTTCGACTTCCTCATGAGCCTCTCCGATATCGCAGACAAGCCGTCCGAGCTGAACGACTTGTGGACCGTACGTGCCATGCTCGAGAACTCCACGAAGCCGATCGTGGGTCTGCCGCTCAACAAGACCACGCTTGAAGAGGTTGCAGAGCTCGTCGCTGCCGCCCATGGCGGTTGGGACAAGTTCTACGAGAAGCCCTCGTGGGTGCTCCTGAACGGCGAGACTTCCACGCCGCTGTGCACCGAGGAAGTTGAGAACACCGCAAAGATCTTCTTCGCTGCTGACAAGAACATTCCGCAGTGCAACATCAGCTACATCCAGCTGGGCTCCGTCGCACCGGTCGTACTGGCAAGCGCCATTGAACTTGCCATCGCCGAGAACCTGTTCCTACTGGCCATTTCGCAAACGTACAAGCCAGGCGCTCCTGCGTTCTGCAGCCTGATCTCCGGCACGTTCGACATGCGCACCACGCGCACCTGCTACGGCACCCCCGAGCACTGCCTGTGCGAGGCCGCCGGCGCCGACGTGTTCCATTACCTCGATCTTCCGACGCTCGGCACCGGTGGTGCCGTGTCCTCGAAGTTCGTGGACGAACAGCTGGCCATCGAACAGTCCATGACCATCCTCATGTCGGGCCTCGACGGCGGCAACCTCATCCACAACGTTGGCTTCATGGAGGACGGCCTCGTCTCGCACCTCGACTCGCTGACCATGGCCAACGAGATCATCGGCTACTCGCGTCGCATTCGCCGCGGCATCCAGTTCGACGAGGAGACCACGAGCATCGAGACCATCGCCGAAATCGGCCATGGTGGCGAGTACATGACTGCTGACCAGACCTTCGACTACTTCGAGGACGAAGTCTGGTATCCCGAGCTCATCGACCGCGGCAGCTACTCCAAGTGGCTCGCCGGCGACCAGCGCACCTTCAATGAGCGCCTGCATGCCAAGACTGCCAAGATCCTGGCCGAGCACCCCTCCGTTGAGTTCCCGCCCGAGGTCGTCGCCGAGATGGACCGCATCTGCGACGCAGCCATGCAGCGCGTGGGTGCGTAAAGCACATCCTTCTGACGAGCATTTGGCAAGAGAGATGCCCGCTGGTTCGATACCAGCGGGCATCTTTGTGCTCTTGGTAAACTAAAAACGAGCAGCGAGCTACTGCGCCGCCACCACGACGGCTCCAAGCATGTAATCGAGCATCTGCATGTACCGCTCAAGCCCTTCCTGAGCCTTGCCCGATTCGCGATAGCAATCACGATAGTCCATCATCAGCCCGTGGAAGCTGCAAATTTCAAGCTCGTTTAGGATGTCGATCGTTGTCTTGCTGAGTTTGTACGGAGCCATGCAACGATTGAGCGTCAGCAAGTTTCGTTCTTGGATGTTCGAGCTGAAGAACAGCATGACCTGGAACCCGCTGAGCTTGCGCCAGCTTTCTGGGAACTCCTGGTAGTACGTGAAGATCGCATCGTTGAGCGCATCTTCGTTCGCCTTCCAGAACATCAACTCGAAGGCGTCGACGTGGGCGAATGCTTGACGACCGAATGAACGCCACATCTCAACGTGTTGATAAAGCGGGTCCTCATTCTGGGTTAGCAATTCGCTCAAATCAGCCATGTAGTCTTCGAGGAACTTGACACACGCCACCAAAAGCAAGTGGTCCACACTGTCGAAATGCCGGTACACCGCACCAGTTGTACAGCCAGCTGCCGCAGCGATCGCGCGAATAGACACGTCTTCGGGATTACGCTCGTCGAGCAATTTATACGCCGCTTTGATGAGATCAGCCTTCTTGCTTCGGCCCACTCTTTTTTTCTCCCTCGACACCATGCTGCGCCCCAAAGGCGCGCCAAACGGCTCGAGCGCCAGAGCATCTGCGCGAGCCATCATAGCTTCTCAATTCGTTTATTGAACCGCATCATACTACCACCACTTTAGATGAAACGACGAATACATACTCAAGCAACTAATAGTTAACTTGTACTTAATATGGGACGTGCTGCTTTATGGCCTTTCGCACCCATCGCAGCTTTCGCTCATGCCCTTTTGGAACAAAAGGGCGCGCCATACGAGACGACGCGCCCTTCGCTCTAGTACGAATCTGGAAGCTTATCCGATCCTAAAGCATCCTTAGCCGTTGTACTTCTTGACGTATGCAGCCATCTCGGCGTCCAGAGCCGAATCGATGCACGGCTCGGGGTTGTCGGCCAGGATCTTCTTCCATTTCTCGTTCGCACGCTGCTCGGCAGACTTGGAACCGTTCTCGACCCAACGGTCGTATGCTGCGCGCTCGGACAGCGTGGGAGCGTAGAACTCGTCACGGAAGTGCTCGAACGTGTGGTCCTCTGCCAGGAACGTGCCCTGCGGACCGACTTCCTCGATAACCTCGAAAGCCAGGGATTCCTCGTCGAAGTCGACGCCACGGTCGATGCGACGCAGGTAGCCGAGCACCTCGTTGTCGGTGATGAGCTTCTCGTACGACGTGCAGTTATAGGTGTCGATGATGCCAGCTGCGTGCAGGATGAAGTTGCCGCCGGCCATCTGGGCAGCCATGATGGTGATAGCAGACTCGTAAGCAGCCTGAACGTCGAGCATCTTGGAGTCGGACAGGGCGCCGGAGATGCGGCACGGAATCTGATACTTCTTGGTCAGCTGGCCGTTGATGAGGGACACGACGTGATCCTCAGGGGAGCCGATGGACAGCAGGCCGGAAGCCATGTCGCCGTTCGAGCCCGAAGCCGAGTAGACGACCGGGCAGCCGGGATTGACGAGCTGGGCGTAGACGATACCCGCGAGAACCTCGGCGTTCTGGACGGAGACGAGGCCGGCGAGCGTGCACGGCGTGGTCATGCCAGCGATGGACAGCGAGTTGATGAGCTGGACCTGGCCAGTCTCGGCATAAGCGCGGATGGCACCGAGCTGATCGGGGTCATAGGACAGCGGAGTGAGCGTGCAGGGAATGGACGCGACGATCGGCTTGTCCTTGATGGCGTCGAGGCCGCCGAACGGAATGGAGGCGAGCTCGATGGAGCGCATGGCGTTCTCGTAACCGTAGATGCTGGCCATGAGCGGCTTACCCGAGTTGCGCATGGTGTTGTAGACCATCTCGAGCGGACGCTTCTTCTCTTCGATGTCACCCGGCTCGCAGGAAATGTGGCTTTGGATATCGATGTAGTCGCACTTATCGACAATCTTCACGATGTTGATGAAATCCTGCATGGTGGAACGGCGCCAACCGTTGTCGAGATCGAGCACGAACGGCGAGCCATACGGACCGGCATACGCGCTGCGCTCGCAGCTGATCGGCACGTTCTTGGCCTCGTCGCGACCATGCAGCATATAAGAGCTCGGGGCACTCTCGATGGCAGCTTCGACAACCTCGCGCGGGAACTTGACCAGATCGCCCTCAACCGTGCAGCCGTTGGCAGCAAGCAGTTCCTTGGCGTGGTCGTACGGCATGACGATGCCGATTTCCTTCATGATGCGCAGCGAATTCTCGTGGATAGCCTCGATGCCCTCTTCAGACAGGATCTTGTAGCGCTCCATTGTTGCTCCTTCCACCTTTTTCGAAATTTGTTGGAATTACTACTTGATAACTTTGTTATTTTATGCGATAACACTGTTATCACTTTGGCAGCTACAACATAATCGTTTGATCGTAAGGATGTCAAGACCCAATTGAAAAAAAGTTTTATTTAGCAGAGATGACGGTCAAGAACGCACCTCCTGTCCGTGCAATGAGACAACGAGATAAAAATAGTGCGTTTTAACTGGTGAAACCTTGAATTTAACAAGGCTGAGAACCAGTGAAGACCTTTCGATCGTTTTGAGTCCACCCCTCTTGACTCTCATATTATGTAAGAGTTTATGATTGCGCAGGAGGGATGAGCGGTAGAAAGATAACAGTGAGTACTTTATACCGCCGAAACCAGGCATCGGATTCACGAGGAAGGAGCCTCAATGAACCTGAAAGGAAAGAACATCATCGTGTTCATCGTGCTGGCAGCAGCTGTCGCGCTGGCCTACCAGCTCCCCTACTTGCGCTACAACTTCTACCAGCAGATGATGGACGGCCTGCTGCTTGACGACGCACAAATCGGCCTCATCGGCTCTGCAGTCAATCTCGTCAACACGCTCTGCTACCCCATTGGCGGCATGCTTGCTAACAAGATGAAGACCAAGACGCTGATCGTGACTACGCTTGCATCGTTCGTCGTTCTCAGCGTTTGGTATGCCTTCGCCACCGGGTTCGTCCAGCTGTTCATCATCCACGTGCTGTTCGCTTTCTTCGGCATCGCGACACTGTGGTCCGCGTACCTCAATGCCGTACGCGGATTGGCTGACGAAGAGAACCAGTCGAAGGTCTTCGGCTGGAACGAGGGCACGCGCGGCCTGATCCAGTTCGTGGTCTCGCTGGCCATCGTCGCTCTCATGGGCATCGCTGTGAACGCTGCCCAGGGCTTCACCTACGTCATGCTGTTCGCCGCAGCCGTAAGCGCAATCTTCCTGGTGCTGGCGATCATCTTCATGGACGGCGGCAAGAAAGACAAAAACGCACAAAGTGAAGAGGTCGTCGAAGAAAAGTACACGTTCATGGACGTCCTCAAGAACCCTGGCGTGT
>CACZIP010000134.1 GCA_902781245.1 uncultured Coriobacteriaceae bacterium
AGGCCGCGCTTCGCAACAAAACCTGTGAATCAAAGAACCGCTACTCGTCGCGCGCGGAAGCGCAGGAGGCCATACGCGCTTGCGAGGCTCACGGCAAACGCGGCCTGCATTCCTACCGCTGCCAATACTGCAACGGTTGGCACCTCACTTCAAAACCCATGCGCAACAACTAGTGAGTGAGTCGGTGCCCTGGCCCCTGACTCATTGTGCACAATGAGTCAGGGGCCAGGGCACCGACTCACTCGTGTACACTACACTCAAGCAGTGTGAATGTCGCTTACAACCAAGGAGGACCCTATGAAGCTCGACGATTGCCGCTACGATGGATCCAAAAAGTTCGACCTCTCCAAGTACCCCACCTCGGCAAAGATGAGCAAGAAGCTTAAGCCGGAATACGCCGAGCTCACCGCTGCAAACACGGCACGCATGGCCGAACTGCAGGAAAAACTATACGCCGATGGGCGCGAGGGCGTGGTCATCATGCTCCAAGCGATGGACGCCGCTGGCAAGGACTCCACGATCAAGCACGTCATGAGCAGCGTGAACCCACAAGGCTGCTCGGTCTACAGCTTCAAGACACCCTCGAAGGAGGAGCTCGCCCACGACTACCTGTGGCGCGCCATCAAGAACCTGCCGGAGCGCGGCAACATCGCCATCTTCAACCGCTCGTACTACGAGGACGTGCTGGTCGTGCGCGTGAGGAACTTGCGTGAGACCTACGCGATGCCCGACCGGTTCTTCGAAGGCTCCGACGACGAGTTCTTTGATGCACGCTACCGCCAAATTCGCGAATTCGAGGAGTTCCTCTACGAGAACGGCTACCGCCTGCTCAAGATCTTCCTGCACGTAGGCCTCGACGAACAGCGCGACAGGCTTCTGGCGCGCATCGACGAGCCGACGAAGAACTGGAAGTTCTCGTCGAGCGACCTTGCCGAACGCGAGCTTTGGCCACAGTACATGGACGCGTTCGAGAAATGCATCGGCGGCACCTCCTCGAAGCACGCACCGTGGTACGTGATTCCCGCAGACCAGAAGTGGTACGCGCGTTGGCTCGTGAGCGAGGCGGTCGTCAAGGTGCTTGAGGATTGCGACCCGCAGTTCCCCACCCTTTCCGACGAAGAGCGCGCCAAGATGGCCGAGTGCCGCGAACGCCTGATCAACTGGCCTTCGGAATAGAGCGCAACGAATAGAAGTTTGATATGCGCCTAGATCCACACACGATAAGAGCAAACGCACGCAATTTTGCAAAAGAAGCCCTGACGACACCCGACGAGCGCACGCCTGACGAACGCCGTGCCGCTGGTGAAGCCCTGCGCGAGAAAGTGCCGCACAAGGCCCACGCCATCTGGGAGGCTCCAGCAGACCGACCTGACCCGGTCGCATTGTTGAAAGAACAGGGAACCTCGCGCGTGCAGGCTCTGCTGCCCGTGCGCTACGAGCGCATGTCGGTCTCGGCCTTCACGTTCTACCGGGGCGGCGCGCTCATCATGGCAAGCGACCTTTCTCACACCCCGTCGACCGGAATTGTCGTGCAAGCGTGCGGCGATGCCCATATCAGCAACTTCGGCCTGTTCAACAGCCCCGAACGACGCACCGTCTTCGACATCAACGACTTCGACGAGACGGCACCCGGTCCATGGGAATGGGATGTGAAACGGCTTGCAGCCAGCGTCGAGATCTGCGGCCGCGACCGAGGCTTCTCTAAAGCAGAGCGAAAGGCAGCCGTACGCGCATGCGTGCGCGGCTATTGCGACGGCATGGCGAAGTTCGTCAGCATGGGCACGATGGAAGTGTGGTATGCACACCTCGACGTCGAGGAATTCATGGCGAAGTTCCCGAACCTTGCAACAAAGAAGCAACGCAAGCAGCTGCAAAAAGCACTCGACAAGGCAAAGAGCAAGGACAGCACACGCGCAGTTGGCAAGCTCACCGAAGTGGTCGACGGAAAGCTTCGCATCGTGAGCAATCCGCCGATCATCATTCCGATACGCGACGAAGCCGACCGCATAGCAACTGCGGATTTGATCGACTCAATCGGCATGGAGCGCATCGTCCGCCTCGTGCTCGCCAACTACTGCATGACGCTCACCCCCGACAAGCGCCACCTCATCGAGCAGTATCACGGCGTCGACATGGCCATGAAAGTCGTGGGTGTCGGCAGTGTGGGCACGCGCGCATTCATCGTGGTCATGGAAGGCGCCGGACACGAAGATCCGCTCGTGCTTCAGATCAAAGAAGCGCAGGAGTCGGTGCTCGAGCGGTTCTGCGGCAAAAGCGAGTTCGAACAGCATGGCCAACGCGTCGTCGAGGGGCAGCGGGCCATTCAATCAGTCAGCGACATGCTGCTCGGCTGGTGCAGGCTGATCAGCGAAGACGGCATGCCCAAGGACTACTATGTCCGCCAGCTCTGGGACGGGAAGGGTTCGCTTGACCTGACGGTCATCGATACCGAAGGCCTGACCATGCTCGCCGAGCAATGTGGATGGACGCTTGCGCATGCCCATGCACGTTCCGGCGACCGTTTCGAAATCGCAGGCTATCTTGGCGACGGAACCGATTTCGTCAAGGCCATTGACAAGTTCGCACGCGCATACGCCGACCAGAACGATGCTGATTTCGCACGCTTCGAAGAAGCGCTTGAAGCTGGTGAATTGTAAAGATAGCCAGCCGCGAGACCGGCAAGCAACAAGAGCATAGCGTTGGAGGAGGGAGTGGGCATGGCAGCAAACGAGGGCAATCTTGGGTTCGGCCTGATGCGGCTTCCGCGCCGCGGGGTCAAGATCGACGTCGACCAGGTCGCGCAGATGGTCGACTTGTTCCTTGATGCAGGGTTCACGTACTTCGACACAGCGCGCGTGTACCCTGGCTCGGAAGCCGCCACGCGTAAAGCGCTCGTGAACCGCCATCCACGCGATTCCTTCACCATCGCCACGAAACTCAACACGATGATTGCGCCCACGGCCAAGCTGGCGCGCAGGCAGTTCGACACGAGCTGCCGCAGCCTCGGCGTGAGCTATGTCGACAACTATCTGCTGCACAACCTGACAAACGGCACGTACAAGAACTACGAGAGCATGGGGCTGTGGGATTACGTCCGCGACCTGAAGCGCCAAGGCAAGGTGCGCAATTTCGGGTTCTCGTTCCATGCGGGACCTGCGCTGCTCGAAGAGGTGCTGAAAGCCCATCCCGACGTCGATTTCGTGCAGCTGCAGATCAACTATGCCGATTGGGAAAACGACCGCATCACGTCGCGCGCGAACTACGAGGTGGCGCGCGCCCATGGCAAGCCCATCGTGATCATGGAGCCCGTGAAGGGCGGCGCGCTCACCAAGCCTGCGCCCGAGATCCGCAAGCTCATGGACGAGGCGGCTCCAGGTGCGTCGTATGCATCGTGGGCTATCAGGTTTGCCGCCGGGCTCGATGGAATCATGGCGGTGCTCTCAGGCATGTCGAACGTCGAGCAGATGGTCGACAACCTCTCGTACATGCGCGATTTCAAACCGCTCGACGAGCGGGAGATGGCCGTAATCCAGCAAGCACGCGAGATCTTGGGAAACGCACGCAACATTCCCTGCACGGCGTGTCGCTATTGCGTAGACGGATGCCCGCGCCACATCCTGATCCCCGATGTGTTCGCAGCCATGAACAAGCAGCTCGTGGGCGGCCAGCTCGAGGAGGCGCGTGCCGATTACCGCGCGGCAATCGACGCCGGCAACTTCGCGAGCGCCTGCATCGCTTGCGGCCGCTGCGAGGACGTGTGCCCGCAGAACATCGAGATCATCTCGCAGCTCCGCGAGTGCGTGACCGCCCTCGAGCCCTAGTGAACAGGGGACAATCTGTGTCAGGGAGATTGCCCATCGATCGCGGGAACAAGCTCGAGTCTGCGCCCTAGCCCCCGACTCGCTCCCGCTTTATTTCAGCTCGGCGCGACAACAGGCTGCGCCTTCGGTCAGGCGGCAATTGAAGCACAACGAGCCTTCGATACCCATGATGCCGCACAAGAACCCCTCGTCGAACGCCGACATGAACCAACAGTCTTCCGGCGTATAGCGCTCCGAGAAAAAGCAAGGGCCGAACTTCAGGCCTCCTGATTCGTCGGCCGTCAGCTCGATGCCAATACCACGGTAGAGAAACTGCGCGAAAGCGAACGAGCTTGAAGCCCGCACGTTCAACGTGGAGCGCAGTTGCGAACCGATCCTAAACCCACCTTCGCGGAGACGGGCGCGATACATGGCGGCAACCTGTTCGTCCGCGAGCGCAGCCTCCATGCAAGCAGCTGTAAATTCTCGGAAAACGGGAAGGCACTCCTCGACCGGTCGGTCCTCCAACGCAGGTGGATCGACATCAAAGGCCTTTGCAAAAACCCCTAGGATGGCTGCGACCTCAACCTTGCGCACCCATGCGGGCGGCGGCCAACCGAGCATCTTCTCAAATGCAGCGAGTATCATGACATCTCACCCCTAAGCAATTCAGCGTGAACAAGGGACGGTAGATGGAACGAGTTCGGTCTGGCTAGAACTGCTTCGCCAGCTCGGCCGCACGGGCGCAACCGTCGGTGTTCGCGATTTCGCCAACCTTGCCAACACCAGGCACAAGCACGTTTCCCACGAACTCCCAACCCATGAGCGCGCCACCACGCTCGAACGGGCCGACCGCATGGTCGAACACGGTCATGTCGTTTTCCTCGCAGCACGAGATGAGCGCGACCTTCTTGCCCTTGCAGCTCTTGCCGCCAACAGCGAACGAGAAGATGTTATCCAGGATGCACTTCGTCTGACCGGGCATCGTGTACCAGTAAATCGGGAACGAGAACACCCAGCCGTCGGCTTCGAGCAGGTCATCGGCGATGGTGTTGAAGTCATCATCATGTGTGCATGCCTTGCCTGTCTTGAAGCACGTCATGCAGCCATGGCAACCGTTGAGGTTCATCTTCGTGGCATTGCATTCCACAATCTCATGGCCAAGGCCCTTCGCCGCCTCGATGAATGCATCGGCCATCGAGTTGCTGTTACCACCCTTGCGGGCGCTGCCTTTGATAACGACGATCTTGCTCATGGGGCTCCTCTCTCTCCCTTTTGCGAAGCAGTATTTCCACCATTGTACGCCCTGACGAAACGAGAGAGGATCATGATGACCCCCTCTTTCCGAGCTTACTGCTTATCCAAGCCAGGCATCGACGGCAGCCTGAGCCTGGTCACGCGAGTTCTGCGCTGTCGTGCCCGCAATCGAGAGGCCTTGGCCAACGTTCGCACCCAAGCATGTCGATGCGATTTTCGATTCGGTACCGGAAAGCCCGCTGCCTGCGTGCGTGCAGAACGGATGGATGTCCTTGCCCGCCCAATCATGCGCCTCGAGGAACGTGTACACGCACATGGGCAAATCGCCCCACCAGATTGGGTAGCCAAGGTAAACGGTGCTGTACGACGTGAGGTCAATGTCTTGCGCAAACGCCGGACGCGCGCCCGCGTTCTGCTCGTTGAGTGCAACGTCGCAGCACTCGTCGTAACCCTCGGGGTAGGCTTCGGACGGAACGATTTCGAATAGATCGGCGCCGGTCTTCTCGGCGATCATCTTCGCCACGATGGCGGTGTTGCCCTCCTCGATGACACCCACGCCATAGTTCTCGCCCGCGTGCGAAAAGTACACGACGATCGTATCGGACTTGGCCGCCGCGCTCGACGAAGCGGCCGTCGCATTCGATGCGCTAGCCGACGAAGCCGCCCCACGCGACTCGCCGCATCCAGGTAACGCCAACGCCGCTGCTCCGAGCACCGCAGCTCCCGTCAAGCTCAAGAAAGAACGCCTGGTCAACATAATGTGAAACTCCCTTCCCAATGCAACAGAGACCGGGTCTCTGTTGCAAGTCTAGTACGTTGAAGCGCGCGACTCGACGAGCTTCCACACGCCGTCTCGCTTAATCGCCGTAACATCCTGCTGAAGATGCCAAGTGTGACGACCACCACCGAACACGGCAGCGTTAACGCGGGAACGCCCGCAGATGGATGCGTGTTCGCCGTCGGAGG
>CACZIP010000135.1 GCA_902781245.1 uncultured Coriobacteriaceae bacterium
GCCATAAAGAACGGCAAGGCCGGCGCCGGGGTGGCCAATGTGATCATTGGCAGTTCCGCTGCCGAAACCACCGTCGGAGCCGGGGCAGACCTGAGTGCCCAAAAAGGGAATCTGCGGACCACCGCCAGGAACGACGCCTGGCTGCTGAACGCTTCTGTGGCAGCTGCCGGCGGGGCCAAGACCGCTGTCGGTCTGTCCTTCAATGTGAATGTGCTGAGCCGGGATGCCAAAGTCAATATGAAGAACGGCAGCCTGAATGCGGGCAAAAACATTTATGCGCAGGCTTCCGGTACGGATACGGATATCATGGCCGGGCTTGCCGTGGCTGGCTCTGCCGTGGGCACTGCCGTGGGCGGAAATGCCGTGGTGGCGGTCAAGAATAATGAGATCACAACGGATATAGCGGATGGCGTAACGGCCAAAGCCGGGGAGAACGCCCTGCTTGAATCCGCCTACAACGACTATCTGGTGATTGCCGGGGGCAGCATTGCCGGCTCCCTGGGCGGCAGCAAGGTTTCTGACAAGATTCAAGTCATCGAAGCGCTGCTCGATAAGTGCGACACGCTCGTTATCGGCGGAGGTATGTGCTTCACCTTCCTGCTCGCGCAGGGTTACGAAGTTGGCACGTCGCTCAAGGAAGAAGACTGGGTCGAGAGGGCTGCTGGTCTGCTCGAGAAGGCGAAGGAGAAGGGTGTCGAATTCCTCCTCCCGGTCGACGTCGTTTGCGCAGACAAGTTCGCTGAAGACGCGAACATCAAGACGGTTCCTGTAAGTGAGATTCCTTCAGACATGATGGGCTTGGACATCGGACCCGAGACGAGCAAGCTCTACGCCGAGGCCGTCTCCAAAGCCAAGACCGTCTTCTGGAATGGCCCGATGGGCGTATTCGAGATGGACGCTTTTGCAGAGGGCACAAAGCAGGTTGCTCTGGCCGTTGGTGCCAACAAAGAAGCTGATACCATCATCGGCGGCGGTGACAGCGTTGCAGCTGTCAACAAGTTCAAGCTCGCTGACCAGATGACCTTCATCTCCACCGGTGGCGGTGCTTCCATGGAGCTTGTCGAAGGCAAGACGCTTCCCGGCGTCGCAGCACTCGCTTAAGGCACTATTGCGGTCCACCAGTTAATACATACTGGTGGACCGTTTTCTTGAACCCGACAAAGAACGGAGCAATATTTATGGCACGCAAATACATGATGGCAGGCAATTGGAAGATGAACAAAACGATCGGTGAAGCCGTCGTTCTTGCCCAAGACATCTCGAATCAGTACGAAGATAGCTGGCTGAAGAACTGCGACGTTGTCGTCTGCCCGCCGTTCGTCGATCTCAAACCCGTCAAGACTGTTTTCGAGTTCGACCGCATCGAGATCGGCGTTGGCGCTCAAAACGTCCATTGGGCTGAATCTGGAGCCTATACGGGCGAGATTTCTGTTCCGATGCTCAAGGAAATCGGTTGTGGATGGTGCATCATCGGCCATTCCGAGAGGCGCGAGATGTTCGGCGAGACCAACGAGGGTGTCAACAAGAAAGCCAAGGCGCTTCTCGCTGCCAAGATCAACCCCATCATCTGCGTGGGTGAATCGCTCGCCATTCGCGATGAAGGCACGACGCTCGATTTCGTATGTGCACAGGTCAAAGCCGCGTTCGCAGGCATCGAGCCCGGCGAAGCAAAAGATTGCGTCATCGCGTATGAGCCGATTTGGGCTATCGGCACCGGCCGTACCGCAACGCCTGAACAGGCTCAGGAAGTATGCGCAGCTATTCGCGCGACGATCGCCGACATGTACGGCGCCCAGGTTGCTGACGAGATGCGTGTGCTCTATGGCGGCTCCATGAACCCCGGCAATGTAAGCCTGCTTATCGCTGAGCCTGATATCGATGGTGGACTTATCGGTGGCGCAGCGCTGAAGAAGGAATCGTTCGTACAGCTAATCGAAGCCTGCCTGTAAGCTTTTGCCAGGTAGTTTGTGAAGTGTTGGTCGATTATTAGTTAATTCACAAGTTTGACGTATAATTCATAACTTGCGAGTAAACGAAGTAATCGAACGTGGAGAATGATATGAACCCGCTGCTTGTAATATTGTTGATCCTCCTGGTGATTTCCGGGTCTGGCCTCATCGTCTTCATCTTGCTGCATTCTGGCAAGGGGACGGGCGTTTCCGATATGATCTCCAGTTCTTTCTATTCAACGCAAGGCGGAACGAGCATCGTTGAGAAGAATCTCGACCGCATCACCATCGTGTTCGCGATCGTCTTTTTCCTCTCGATTGTGGCGCTCATGTTCGTTTATCCACAAGGAACGATTCTTCATTAATTTTCTTCTTCACAAGTGGGCATCGTTCGGTTAGAATAGCTTGCGTTGCTCACGCAGCACCAAGTCGGAGTGGCGGAATTGGCAGACGCGCTAGCTTGAGGTGCTAGTGCCCAAACTTCGGGCTTGCGGGTTCAAGTCCCGCCTCCGACACCAGAAACTTAAGAAGCGCCCTTCGGGGCGCTTCTTCATTTGTGAGTCGTTTTGCTTTTCTCGAGCCTATCCTACAAAAGGCTCACCAAATCAGTGAGAACTGGAATGGTTTCATATCTGCAATCTGGGAATCGGCCATTTCGATCGATTATCACAGGGCGGAGTCCAGCATTGAACGCGCCGTCACCGTCTGCTTCGGGCAAATCACCAACATGTATGGCATGAGCGGCATCGACGCCCATTCGTTCGAGTGCTACTTCGAAAATGGCACTCGATGGTTTCCGGTAGCCTACCGCCGCAGAAGCAACAACATCATCTAGATAGGGAAGGGAGCCGATACTTCTCAGCAAATGCTCCAATGTGGCGTCCCAGTTCGATATGACACCCAGTTTGAACCCACGTCGCTTCAACCCCTTAAGGCATGCTTGCACGTCCCCAAAAAGCGACCAGTTGCTTGGATCGAGGTATTCGTCGTATACCGCTTGCGCGAGGTAGGGGATATCACCTTCAAGCTCGCAGCGATTCGCAAGAATCGTATACATGTCAAGCCAGAGATTCACCGCACGATCGTGATCGCACCAGAAGTCGCCGTCTTTTAGATATTCAGCTTCGTAAAATTCGTCGACTTCAGCCATGAACGGCTCGACATCGCGCACCGTGATCGGATATCCAAGACGCCGTGCAACACGAGCAAAAACCTCAGGCACAGGAGGATCGGCTTTCAGCAGTGTGTTTCCCACATCGAAGAATACGGCCATGCCGTTTTCCGACATTCAAAGCTCCTTACAAAGATAATTCTTGACTGAGCTTAATGATAAACCACGTGTAATTAAAAACGCCCCTAAGGGGCGTTTGGAATTCTGGAGGCGACGCCCGGATTCGAACCGGGGGTGAAGGCTTTGCAGGCCTCTGCCTTACCACTTGGCCACGTCGCCATGCTTTGCTTAAAAGAGCCAGCCGATTGCTCGGCCGGCTCACATGAACAATGGAGCGGACAACGGGGTTCGAACCCGCGACCCCCACCTTGGCAAGGTGGTGCTCTACCAGCTGAGCCATGTCCGCGTCGGCAAGGAGATATACTAGCCTAACCGAATTGCCGATGCAAGGATATTTTTTAAAATCTGAATCAAGATGGCGAAATGGTGAATATGAAGCACCTATGCAATTCGCTTTTGACAGATTCATTCAATCTGCTAGACTATCCAATCGCTGACACGAAAGTGTCATCCCAGAGCGGGCGTTTAGCTCAGGGGGAGAGCGCTTCCCTGACACGGAAGAGGCCACAAGTTCAAATCTTGTAACGCCCACCATAAACAGCGAGGTCAGAGGCTTATGCTTCTGACCTCTTTGTTTGTATCCACAGGATCACCGCACTGAGTTGTCAAAACCCAAAACGAACATCACCTGCATCAACGCAGTGCGACGGTGCCTTTATGGGACAGCATAAATTGTGTATGATGCAATTAGCTAGAGAAGCCATGTTCAAGACGGAGGAAACATGCAAATCAGTCACGCGATAGGTCAGCACGTCTGACTTTATCTCGTTTCCAAATATGTCAATGGCCACGTACCAATACTCGTGCATCACCTTAGACAGCGGTTCTACGGTAATGTTCGTTTTATCATTAACCTCAACCTCTCCAATTGTTCTCCCCGTCTAAACTCAACCCTGTATCATCGAGGGGCTAGCAATTTGGCCGGTTTACTTTTGTATGCTTTAACCTGTCTAAAACTAAAAAGTTGGTTAGAATTATTAGGCTCTAAATAGCCAATGAAAGGACGCGCTTCATGGCCGCAGCGGATGAAAAACAAAGCAATAATCGCTTCGAAGAGGTTGACGAAACCGAGAAATACCCGTTGCTCATACGCATATATGGTGTTGTCAGCATCATCGCAGGTGGCATACAGGTTGTAGCGTTCATCTTGGCGATGCTTGCCGTATTCTTCGGCGATGTTGATTTCTCAGAACTTGAACCACACACTGTGACAACGCTGGTCATCGGCATCGTGGCGCTCGTGCTGTCTGTCATTCTGTCCGCCATGTTCGTCGTGCTCGGCGTGAGGCTCTTGCGCGGCAAACGCAAGAGGGCAGCGCTCATCTGCAACATCATGATTGCAATCGAAGTAATTGTCATGATTTGCCATTTCATGCTCACCGGCTTGTCGCGCGAGCTCATCGCCCCCGGCGTCAACATGGTCATCCTAATTGCGCTGCAAACATATTCAGACCCAGCTCTTCGCCAAGAACGCAGGTTGCAGCGACGCCTGCATGAACTTGAATGGAGATCTGAGGCCGAAGATGGAACATTGGGTCTTGATACCACGGGCAAAGGCTATATCAAGCTGAATTTCTTCAACCTCTTCTGGATCTTCGTGGTTGCCTGCGTCGCGGGTCTTGTTGTCGAAGTCATCTGGCACATGATTGTTGTAGATCCCGGTGTCTACCAGGACCGTGCCGGTTTACTGTATGGCCCATTCAGCCCCATATATGGCGTGGGTGCCGTGCTTATGACCATTGCACTCAACCGATTCCACAAGAAGAGCCCTATTTTGATCTTCTTGGTCAGCGCCGTCATCGGTGGCGCTTTCGAATACTTCGTCAGCTGGTTCATGCAGGTCGCATTCGGTATCGTTGCCTGGGACTATTCGGGAACGTTCCTCAACATCAATGGACGAACCAACTTCATGTTCATGTGCATGTGGGGTGTTCTAGGACTATTGTGGGTTAAGTTCGCCACGCCGTTGCTGCTGAAGCTTGTTAACAAGATTCCGTGGAACCGGCGCTACGTTGTCACCTCTTTATGCACGGTCTTCATGGTGATTGACTGCGTTTTGACGCTTGCTGCACTCGACTGCTGGTATGAGCGCGCGGCAGGCACGATGGACTATGAGTATCCAACTGCCATCGAGTCGTTCTGTAACGAGAACTACGACGATGAGTTCATGGAGAATCGATTCCAGTCCATGACCATGAACCCAGACAACGCATCCCGCGCGTCATAGGTTCGCTTCAACCTCTGACAATTTTGAGAGCCATGTTCTAGACCTCTCTCACGAGGTCTAGAACTGCCGTTGTGCGACATGTTCGATATGAAGTCGCACATTGTGAATTCAGGTGTTAATTAGCTCGAGGTACAGACGCCTAGTCTTCGTCGCCCTCGATTTCTTCGTGATACTTCTTGAGGTTGTTCTTGTAGCGTATCTGCACGAGCTCCATGATGACTGAGAACAGCATGGCGAAGTAGACCATGAGCTTTTCCATGTGCATATCGAGCACTTCGATGCCGGAATTGATGCCAAGGGAATCGAGAACGAGCAAGAGGCCGATCATTGCGATGAACGTCAATGCAAGGATTTTCATTTCGGCATTTCGATCGATAAAGTCTGCGATGGGATCTATGAAGACCATCATGATAAGCACAGCGACTATGACGGCAATGATCATGATGATGAGATGCTCTGCAAGGCCGACGGCCGTGATGACGGAATCGATCGAGAACAC
>CACZIP010000136.1 GCA_902781245.1 uncultured Coriobacteriaceae bacterium
AGGAGGGCGCGCCGCGTATGGCTACAGCGCGCTTCGAAGGCGGCCGGCGCGCCCGAGGGGAGGTGGTGCGCCGGCCGACGAGAGTAGGCTATTCGGCATCCCCCGCGACGAGCTTGTTGGACAGCACCATGAAGATGAGCACGCCGACCGAGATGACACCGAGCACGATCATGGCCTCGGGCAACGTCGGGGCGTAGGAGCCCAGCGTCGCCCACATGTTGGCCGGGTCGGCCTGGGCAGCGTGAGTGCCGGTCGTGATGCCTTCGGCACCGTAGACGTTCGGGTGGATGAAGCTCGTGAATAGCAGCCAAACGCGCTTGCAGGCGACGCCGAGCACGACGAGGGCGCTGGCCAGCGCGACCATGCCGCGCTTCTCGCGGTTTTTGGCGACCGCGAGGATCAGGAACGGCACGAGCAGCCCGCCGATAATCTCGAACCAGAAGAAGGGTGCGGTCGCGCCTGTGAGCATCTCGGAGAGAGCGACGGCTTCGCCGGCGCCCGGATACGCCATCGTGAGCAACTCGCAGCCGATGAAGAACGCGTCGACGCAGATGAAAGTGGCGAGTAGCTTGCCGAGGGAGGCCATGAGGTCACCGTCGAGCTTCGCGATGCCGACCTTGTCGAGCAGCATCAAGCCGAGCAGAAGCAGCGCCAGGCCGGAGTCGAGCGCGGAGGCCACGAAGATGGGCGCCATGATGGCCGTGTACCAGGCGCGCGCGATCTGCAGGCCGAAGATCCAGGCCGTCACGGAGTGCACGAGGATTGCGACGGGAAGGGCCACGTAGCTCAGCTTGCGCACCTTCTCCTCGTCCCCCTTCTGCATCCAGACGAGGTCGAGGATGTTGATGATGAGGTAGATCGTGATGATGCACATGTCCCACAGGAGCACCGAGGAGGGGTTCGGGCCAGTGATCATGCGCCAGACGCGCTGGATGCCGCCGAGATCGACGAGCACGAGCATGCCCGCCACGCAGATGCAGGCCGTCGAGCAGATGACGGCGGGCTTGGCCACGGCCTTGAACTTCTCGATGCCGAACACGTGCGCCGAGCTGGCCACGATAAGGCCGCCGGCGGACAGGCCCACGAACAGCATGAACATGCAGATGTAGAGGCCCCACGAGTTGATGTTGGACATTCCGGTGACGGCCAGGCCGTTCATGAGCTGGAAGACCCAGCAGCAGATGCCGACCACCGCGAGCGCCGCGAACACACCGAGCGTCGGCTTTGAGAACTGTTTGGTTTGCATGGTTTGCACCTCCCTTAGCTGATGTAGAAGACCTGGGGCTTGGTGCCCTTGTCTTCGAGCAGGATTCGGACGTTGCCCTGGCGGCGCAGCTTCGAGATCTCGGAGTTCGGGTCATCGAGGTCGCCGAAGACGCGAGCCTTGGCAGGACAGCTTGCCACACACATCGGCTCGTCGCCGTCATCGGTGCGCTCCTTGCACAGCGTGCACTTCTCCATGACGCCGCGCTTGCGCTCGGGCACACGGGAGTCACCGTAGCTAAACCCGGCAGAACGCCGCGGCTCTGCCCAGTTGAACGTGCGGGCGTTGTAGGGGCAGGCGGCCATGCACATGCGGCAGCCGATGCACTTGTCGTAGTCGATCTCGACACGGCCCTTGTCGTCCTTGTAGGTGGCGCCGGTCGGGCAGACCTTCTGGCAGGCTGGGTTCTCGCAGTGCTGGCAGGCCAGCGGCAGGAACGTACGGCTCAAATTCGGATACGTGCCCTCGGCACCGTTGATGGTAGAGCAGCCCTCGGTGATAACGCGGTTCCACAGCATGCCGTCGGGCACGTTGTTCTGCATTTTGCAGGCGTTCGCGCAGGTCATGCAATCGATGCAGCGCGCGGTGTTAATTGCAATCGCAAGTTTGGTCATCTATCTCACCTACGCCTTCCTGATTGCGACGAGCGTGTCGTTGAAAGGAGTCACGCCGCCCTTCATAAGGTCAACGCGACGCTCGACCATCTGGTCGTTCGTAACGGTCTGGATATTGCCACCATCCATGTTGCGCGACCAAGCGCCTTCGGTCGTGCGGATGGAGCCCGGGCGAACTGACTCGTTGGAACGAACCTCGCACTTGAACGAACCACGGTCGTTGTACGCCTCGACGGTCGCGCCGTCCGAGATGCCTTCTTTCGCCATGTCGATTGGACTCATCTCGACGTAGGCGTCGATGTATTGGTTCATCCACTTTGCGTCGTAGAACATCGAGTGAATCAGGAAACGGCTGCGCGTCTGGGTCAGCTGGTAGGGGAACTGCGCACGCGCGGGATTCTCCTCGTTGATCTCGATGCATTCTTCCCACGACGGCAGAGCCTGGCCCCACTTGAACATCTTTTCGTAGTACACGTCAAGACGCCCCGACTCGGTCTTGTACTTCTGGTCGGCAAAGCCAACACGTGGCTTCTCGATGCCGACGAACGGCATGAGTCCGTGGTTCTCGATCACATCGTCGAGCGTGATGCCCTCAAGCGTCTTGGCTGTGTTGTTGTCGACCTGATAGCGCACCCATTCCTCGGCACTAGCCGGCATGGCGCTCTCGAGGCCGACGGCCTTCGCAATCTCGAGCATGATCTGGAAGTCGGTCTTGCTCTCAAACAACGGATCGAGTCCGCGACCGACCGTCATGATGTGGTTGGCGGCACACTTGACGTCGCCAACTTCCTCGGGGCACTCGAACTTGGTGCATGCTGGGAGCACGATGTCGGCGAAACGTACGCTCTCGCAATGATAGATATCGATTTCGAGCACGAAATCGAGGGACTTCAACCACTCCTCGGTCAAGTTCATGTTCGCGAAGAACTGCTGAAGCGTGTTGCCCACCGAGATAACGGCGTGAACGTCGTTTTCTTGCGTGCGGAAATCATACGCAAACATCTTCAGAGTGTTGGCCTTCATGGTCTCATCGGGGAACTTCCAAGAAGCGAGCGATGCGCTATAGCCACGACCACCATGCATGCTGCCCACGCACTTGCCGGGAGCGCCGATGTTGCCGGTCAGACCGACGAGGATGGCGACTGCATGGCCGAGTACGTCAGCGTTGCTATACTTGTCAGCGCCGCCCATTCCCAAGCCCAGCATCGATGCCCCGCTCGTGGCGTACCGCTCGCTGATGTAGGCGAGATCTTCTTTGGAGATGCCCGTTTTGTCGCTCGCCCAGTCGAGCGTGTATGACACCTGATTCTTCTTGATGGCGTCGAAGACGGTCTGATATCCAGCGGAAGCAGGCGCTTCGAGGGCCGGAACGACTCCAGCTGCATCGTATTCCTTGATGGAATTGCTAGCGGTATCCCACACGACGAACGGATCGTAGTCCTTGATCTCCTTCTTGGCGGTGTCTTCAACCTGTCGCGGTGCGGCGCCAGAAACCTCGCCCCAACGCAGGAACGAGCCATCGGCCTTGACCAGGTACGGCATCGAGGTATGGGCTGCCATGAACTCTGCGTCGTACAGCTCATTGTCGAGAATGTGGCTGATCATGCCCAGATACATCGCAGCGTCGGTGCCGGGCTTGATGGGAATCCACTTGTGGGCCTTGCTAGCGGTCGTCGAGAAATGCGGGTCAACCACGACGAGCTCAACACCAGCTGCAATGGCATCGAGCAGGTTGCGCGCCTGCATCATGCCCGTCTCACAGAAGTTGTGGCCGTTGATCATGATGAACTTGGCGTTGACCATGTCGCGCGTCTCGTTCGTCGATGCATAGAAGCCGTTCTGACCCGTAGCAGGATCGAGGCCATTGCCGATGCCAACGTCAATGCCCGGCTCAACGTATGTCGAAGCACTCAGCAGACCGGCAAGCAATCCGAAACGCGGCTCACTCGAAAGCGATACGTACACGCTTTCCTTGCCATATTTGTCCCACACGGCCTTGAGCTGGTCGCCGACTTCTTTCATAGCCTCGTCCCAGCTGATAGCCTCGAACTTGCCCTCGCCACGTTCGCCTACGCGACGCAGCGGCGTCTGCAGGCGCGTCTCGCCGTAAATATGCTGAATCTCGGACATGCCACGTGCGCAACACATGGAGTACTCGGGGCTGAGCATATCGTTGCGCTCGACTTTGCACAGACGTCCGTCGCGAATTGTGCACTTGAGGCTGCAATTGCCGTTGCACAGCGACTGATGGAACGTGTAGGCAATACGCTCCTCGGGCTCCGCCAACGCTTGCGCAGGCGCAAACCACGAGTTTGCAGAAGCCATGCTGCCCGCTGCCACGCTGACAGCGCCAGCAGCTGCTGCGGCCTTCACGAAGCCGCGACGCGACATCGTCGTCGCGCTTGCGAGTGAACTGCGTTTGGTTTCGTTCATGAAATCCCTCCTCTTCTTCTCATTCACCCAACGGCAGGGTAAACTTCAAACTGTCACCGCCAAACGGACAGAATTCGCAATGTTGATACGGGCAGATTGGATTTCGTCATGTGTGCGAAGAAGAGGGCGGAAGTGCTCCTACACCTCGATGAAGAGTCGAATACTCCGCTTTACCAGCAAATTTACGAGCAGATTCGAGACATGATCACATCGGGACAGCTTGCCGAAGGCGAGCATCTTGCTTCGATCAGGAAGCTATCGACTGATTTCGATGTGTCTCACACAACAGTTGAGCAGGCGTATCTCCAGCTGGCGACTGAAGGGTTCGTCAACAACGTACCCCGCTCGGGCTATGTGGTGGCGCACGTCGACATCGAGTACTTCAAGCTCACACGCACTGCTGACCAACAGGCAATTCGCAATCTCGAAAACGCCCGCAACAAAGCCGCCTTCTTCGCCGAGAACAGAACGGGCGGGTCAGTGCGTTATGACTTCTCGTACGCAAACTTGCAGCCCGATTCGTTTCCCGTCAAGATATGGCGCCAGCTCATTGACGACGTGCTCTATGCACGCACATCACCCGAACTCGCGCGTTACAGCTATACCGATGAGAGATGCGCTCTGCAGGAGGAGCTTTCCCGTCTGCTCGCTAGAACGCGAGGCGTTGTCTGCGAGCCCGAGCAGGTAATTCTGCAATCTGGAACCAACGAAGCGCTAGCAACGATCATGACATTGTTTGACCGTGAGCACGATGCGCTCGGTATCGAGGAACCTGGGTACGGCACCGTACATGAAGTCGCCCGCCGTCAGGGCATGCGCTTGGCGCCGCTGCCCATCGACCAGGGACTCGAATCGTTTTTTCGAGGCGCTCGAGTCGCACAAGCCCAAACTCTTGTTCACCACACCATCCCACCAATTCCCCACCGGCAAACTCCTGCCCCTCGACGCACGCACGCACTTGCTCAAATGGGCAGAAGAAAACGACGCTTACATCATCGAGGACGACAGTTGCAACGAGTTCCGCTACGCCACGCGCCCCGTACCTTCGCTGCAATCGCTCGACGCATTCGGACGCGTTATCTACCTCTGCAACATCTCGAAAGTGCTCTCTCCCAGCCTGCGTATCGCCTACGCCGTGCTTCCACCGAAACTGCTTGAACGCTATTGGAACCTGTTCAATTACGCGCATCCCACAGTTTCATGGCTCGATCAGGAAACGCTCGCCCGTTTCATCGCAGGAGGTCACTGGGATGCACACGTGCGCAAAACAGCAAAGGGCAATCATCGACGCCACGATGAATTGCTCAGATGTCTTGTCGAAGAGTTCGGCGATGCAATCACCATTTCAGGCACCGACACGGGCATGCACCTCTACGTGACCGTGCGCAACGGTATGAAAGAACCCGAACTGCTCACGAAGGCGCTTGAAAACGACGTGAAAGTATACGGCACCGACCGTATGCGCTTGCTCGGCCCGGCAAATCCGCCAAGCGTCATGATCGGATTCTCCGCGATTGCCTTCGAAGACATCGCGCCAGGCGTGCTCGCTCTGCGAAAAGCATGGCTGTAAAACGAGGAGTGAGTCAGTGCCCTGGCCCTTGACTCATTGTGCACAATGAGTCAAGGGCCA
>CACZIP010000137.1 GCA_902781245.1 uncultured Coriobacteriaceae bacterium
TCTCACCTTCTTTGATCTCGAGGAACTTGTCGGCAACGAGGTCGATAGCCTCATCCCAGGAAATGCGCTCCCATTTATCCTTGCCGCGGTCCTTCGGATCGCGCCTCATCGGGTACATCAGACAGTCTTGCTGGTTGGTGACCTCGGGAACACCCAGGCAGCGAACGCAAAGGCGGCCCTTGTTGTAGGGATTCTCGGGGTCTCCCTCGACCTTCACGAGATTGCCCTCTGCGTCAGTGTACAGAAGCACGCCACAACCGTCGTGGCATCCGGGTCCCGACCAGGCACTGCCACGGGTTACCGTGAGCCCTCCCTCTTCATACCTCCAGGGATGCTCATGAGGCACTTTGATGAAGTCGCCAATGAGCTGCGTAGACACGCCGCTGTTGTTGTAGCCCTCCACTCCATGTTCTGCCATGATGCTACACTCCTTTCGTATCCCTTCTCGCGAACGCCCCCTCTGGCGCCCGTTGATACCCTCATTGCGCATCGGGATGGTGGAAGTGCTGCTTTCATGCGGGAAACGGTGGGCCTCGAGCTGAACCTTTTCTTTTGGCCCGTTATCCCCTCGCGCGATCCGTCGCGCGATTGCAGGCTTGTTCCCATGCGCCTATGCCACTGCAAGTGGTCGTTCATTGGAGAACGCGGACGGTTGCGTTTCAGGTTGCCGCGCTTTCTGCAGAAGATCCCTGCATGCCCAAAAAGCCCATTACGACTCGTATTTCTCGTCTGGTTAAACTGTATGAAACGGGCGTCCGTGCGAGAATATACAGGTCGCGAATCGTGACAGAGTGTTCCTGACAATCGGTACGATGTGTAAGGCCGTTCTGACATTCGTCATGATTTCGTATGGCAATCGTTCCTGAGTTTTTCGGCTGTTTGTGTCAGACTGGTCCATGTGGAAAAAACAACTCGAAGGCGCATTGTTATGGCTGGGGGCACGTTGTGGCTAGGTTGTTGAACACCAAAGGGCAAGAAACTCAGATGGTTGTCTTCGAAGCATTTGAAAGGCTTCTGCAATCCAAGCACTTCGAGAACATCTCCGTGAGCATGATATGCAAGGAAGCTGGCATTTCCCGAGCGACGTTCTACTACCATTTCAAGGATAAGTTCGATGTGAGCCAATGGCATTACGGGCTTGTTGCCGAGACGTTTTTATTCCAAACGGGCCGGACGCTCAACTGGCTCCAGGCGAATTACCTGAATACCGTGGAATTCGCGAAGCACGAGGCGGTGTATCGCGAATGCTTCGACATGCACGGCTACGAATCGCTGTTCGAGCATGCAAAACGTCGACGCATCGAAACGCTACGCGAGACGATTGTCGACTACAAGCACGAAAAGCTCGATTCGGAGCTGGAATTCCAGGTGGTCGCCTTGGCGGACGCGGAGGTCGGCGGCGTGACGCATTGGTTCAAGGGCGGGATGCCTTACAGCGTGATGGAACTGTGCCTTTATTTGGATAGCATCGTGCCGCGACGGCTCTACAACCTCCTCAACGACCCGATTGACGACTCGTACCAGCCTCTCCTGGGAAATCTGCAAACCCCGCTGCGATGAAAGGGCGGGCAAGTCAAGCGGCAATCGTATCCCAGAAGGAGAATTCGATGGAACGTGGTATTCCCGAAAGGGAAACAGCTGCTGGTCACCGCTTGCCTGAGCAGGTAGTCGTGGTGGGCTTCGGTGCTGCTGGGACAAGCGCGGTCATGGCGCTGCGCGAAGCGGGCTTCGAGGGGTCCATCGTAGTAGTGACCGACGGTGACCCGAATCCGTACAGCCCGGTTCTCACTTCATATTATGTAAGCGGAAGGATAGAACGCGAACACTGCTTCATCTGGTCCGATTTGGATTTGTCGACTTTGGTGGACGACATGCACGCCCATAGCGGGATCGTGTCGATAGACGCTGGCGCCCATGAGGTGACGCTCGTCGACGGTAGTCGCATTGGATACTCGAAACTGCTTATCGCAACGGGAGCGCACCCTGTGGCGCCGGGTTTTCCAGAAACCTGCCGCTATTGCCCGCTCATGCTGAGAACAATGGAGGACGCCGATCTGCTCCGTCGGGCCCTCTTGTCTCCCAGCTGCAAGCGGGTCCTCGTCTCGGGCACGTCGATGGTCGGCTTGAAAGCACTCGAAGCCTGCCTCGACCGCGGTGTTGTGGTGGTCCTGCTCGGCCGCAGCCGACACATCATGCGCAGTGCGGCGCGCCCTTTGGTAGCCAAGCGCTTCGAGGAATTGCTCGTCGAACGCGGCGTGCGGCTGCGTTTGGCGCAATCGGTCTCGGATGTAGACGATGAAACCGTTTCTGCAGGTTGCACTGTGACCTTCGACTGCGGGGACTCCGAACACTTTGATGAGGTGATCCTGGCCCAGGGCACAAAGCCCAACCTGGGCTTCACATGCGAGGGCCTCGAGATCGACCAGGGACTGTCCGTCGATGAGTTCAGACGCACGAACTTGCCAGATGTGTACGCGGCGGGCGATGTCGCTCAAGCAGTCGATGTAGGCACGGGCGAGCGACGGGTCATCGGGCTTTGGCAGAACGCCGTGCAGCAAGGGCGCTGCGCAGGCCGTGCTATGGCTGCCGAGCTTCTCGATCTGGCCAATCCGCTTCCCTTCCCAGGCTCTCTGGCTTCTAACACGATTCACGTACGCGACATCCTATTCGCTTCCGCCGGCTCGCTCGAGGAAGGAGAAGGTCGTAGCTTGGAGATGAGCAAGGCAGATGACGGAACAATGCGCGTTTTCGTCTACGAGGGGCGCGGGGACGACCGCCGCCTTGTCGGCATCAACATTCTTGCAACAACATCGTCGAAGGGGGGAAGCAATTTGCTTGATTGCGAAATCGGGAAGTATCGCAGGGCGATACTGAATGCGTGCTTGAAGTGATGAGCGCATCCTGAACGTCCTTGAAGCTGGCTGCATATGCCAAAACCCAGCTTGTAGGGGAATGAAGCACGCCCAGTTGTCCAGCGTCGGGTCGGACCGCCGATGCGGCAGGACTCGAGGGCCCGCTTCCAAATCGAAGGAGGGGGAACCAAAACGATGAACGATATGGATCTGAAGATTAAAGGCAAGGTGCCGGGGCCTGATAGCGGCATCGAGGTGCGCAAATCGCTGTGCGCGATCTGCGACCCGAACACGCAATGCGGCATGGACCTGTACGTGAAAGACGGCAGAATCATCAAGGTTGCGGGCATGAAGGAAGCGCCCCACTCTCACGGGTCGCTGTGCAGCAAGGGCGCCGCGCTGCGTCAATACATCTACAGCCCCGAGCGCGTGCTTACACCGCTGCGCCGCACGGGCGAACGCGGCTCAGGAGAGTTTGAGCCGATCAGCTGGGATAAAGCATTGAGTGAAATAGCCGAGAAGCTCAACGCCATCAAAGACGAGTTCGGCCCGGAGTCGGTCATGTTCTTTGCAGGTTATGCAAAATGGGCGCGTCCGTATCTCACGCGCTTCACCATGATGTTTGGCTCTCCGAACTATCTGACGGAATCGAGCACGTGTGCGACCGCCATGGCGATGGCACATCAACTCACGTATGGAGCGCCAGCTGGACCCGACCTGAAGAACACGGACTGCATCATGTTCTGGTCGCAGAACCCGTCGGCGTCAGGCAGCCTAAACCTCTTGAACATCCAGAAGAAACTGGATGCGGGCATGAAGTGCATCGTGATTGACCCGCGTGTGATTGATCTCGCGCAGCGCGCCGACGTGTACCTGCAGATTCGTCCTGGCACCGACGGAGCGCTCGCGCTCGCGATGGGGCACGTTATCGTGGAAGAAGGTCTCTACGATAAGGACTTCGTCGAGAACTGGACGGTTGGCTTCAACGAGTACCGCGAGCTTGCGGCCGACATGGCACCTGAAAAGGCTGCCGTGATTTGCGGCGTTTCCGCTGCGGACATCCGTGCCGCCGCCCGCCTGTACGCAACTTCCAAGACAGCGTGTATCCAGTTCAGCGCTGCGCCAGTCGTGCATCACACGAATGGCGTGCAGAACTACCGAGCCGTGTTCTGCCTCATCCCCCTGACAGGCAACCTGGACATCGCCGGCGGCAATCGCATGAACAAGCCGTCAATCGTCTACGTGCCGGGCGGGTTCCCCACGCGCGAGCCCCAGTTCATGTGCATCGACCGGTTAGCTGGCATGCCAGAACGTGTCGGTGAAGCACGCTTCCCGGTCTGGGCGAAGCTCACGAACCAGGCGCAGGCTTGCGACATCCCGCGGCAGATTCGCACGGGCGATCCCTATCCGCTCAAGGCGTTCTTCGCACTGGGCTTGAATTACCGCATGTTCGCTGGATCGCAGGACTTCATCGACGCGCTGTGCGAGCTCGACCTCATCGTCGACGTAGACCTGTTCCTCACCGACACGGCGAAGTACGCCGACTACGTACTGCCCGCATGCAGCTCGGCGGAGCGGCGCGAGTTGCGTTGCTGGCCCATGGGCTACATCCAGTTCACGCAGCCGGCAATCGAGCCGCTCGGCCAATCGAAGAGCGACGTCGAGATCCTTGCCGAGCTTTCGAAGCATCTCGGACTCGACGACGAGCTGTTGGAATCGGGCATGGAGGCGTGCGTTAACTGGATTCTCGAGCCGAGCGGCCTGACCGTGGAGGAGCTGAACAAGCACCCCGAGGGCATGTTCGTGCCAGGCGCCAAGCCGCCGGCTGAGCGCAAGTACCTGAACGTCGGCTTCAACACCCCTTCGGGGAAGGCGGAGTTCGTGTCCAGCCTGCTTGCCGCAGTAGACCGAGAAGGGTACGAGGAGCTGCCATCGTATCGTGAGCCGGAAATGAGCCCCGTTTCGCAACCCGACCTTGCCAAAGAGTTCCCGCTCATCCTGGACACGGGCTCACGCTTGCCCATGTTCCAGCACACGCGGATGTTCCGCGTGCCGTGGGCGCGTTCGCTCAGCCCCGAGCCACATGCTGATATTTGCCCTGACGATGCGGCTGCAGCTGGCATCGCCGACGGCTCGTGGATGAAGATCATCACGCCCCGCGGCCAGATTAGGGCGCGCGCGCACCTAACCAAGATGGTGCGCAAGGGCGACGTGCACATGTACCACGATTGGCCTCAGGCAAATGTGAACGACCTTATCAGCGGCGATTACCTCGACCCGATTTCTGGATTCCCGGGCTATCGGTCATCGCTTTGCAAGATAGAAGCAGAGAACGCCGTGGAAGGAGGCGCCGACAATGACTAGGAAATCGCTGTACTTCGACGTCCAGAAGTGCGTTGGATGCTATGCCTGCGCAGTTGCGTGCATGGATCAGAACGACACGGATCTTCTTGGAGGCGACCTGATGTTCCGCAGCGTCATGCACGTTGAAAACATGGAAGCGGGCGAGGTCCGCATCGCTCACGTTTCCACAGCATGCATGCACTGCGACAATGCCGAGTGCCTGGATGCCTGCCCGTCGCGCGCCCTTCGCCGCGACCCCGAGAGCGGGGCGGTAATTGTGCGTCGTGAGCTCTGCATCGGCTGCCATGCCTGCGCGATGGCATGCCCCTTCGGCATTCCACGCTTCGGTGGCGACGGCACGATGCAAAAATGCGACGGCTGCTACGCACGCACACGCTTCGGCTATGCGCCCGCCTGCGCCGATATCTGTCCGACGGGCGCTTTGTCCTATCTTGATATCAACGAGGCGATGGCGGCCAAACAAGCCCGTTTCGGCGCATCGCTCGTGTAATACACCGCTTTGAATTCGAGGACCGTATTTGGTTCTCGAGTCCTCAGACTTAAGAAGCCCCCCATTTCCCACTGTCCAGGAAATGGGGGGCATTTAACGACTGCCCTTCGACCCGCTACGGGCTTTAGACACTAGTACTTGCCGTACTCCAGCGTGGTCTCGTACCAGGCGGTGAAGTTCTCCTCCTTGAAGTGGTCGCACACGATGGAGCAGTCCATGACGAAGCCGCCG
>CACZIP010000138.1 GCA_902781245.1 uncultured Coriobacteriaceae bacterium
AAGCTGGGACGCACGCATGGCGAAACCGTCCATTGCCGAATGCGCGAACGGCGCAATGTCGATATCGCTCGCCAGATCCTCTGCCGCCACGCGCCCAATGATGTCGAGCACGCCTACCTCTTCAATCTCGAGAGTGCCCACATGCGAAAGCACGAGTTCGCGAGCATCCTCGAGGGAAATCATTTCGGGAATAGTCACCGTGTTTCTCCTCATTCACAACGATTTGGTACAAAACGCAACAAAAAAGTTGCGCCCCGATAAAACGGAGCGCAACCATCATACGCTATTTATCTCGAAACGAGAATGTTTCTTTTAGCGTTTAATGTTGTAGAAGGCGGACATGCCGGCGTAGACAGCCTGCGTCTCGAGCTCTTCCTCGATGCGGAGCAGCTGGTTGTACTTGGCAACGCGGTCGGAACGGCACGGCGCGCCGGTCTTGATCTGGCCGGTGTTGCAAGCCACGGACAGGTCAGCGATCGTGGTGTCCTCGGTCTCGCCGGAGCGGTGAGACATAACGCAGGTGTAGCCGTGGGTCTTGGCCAGCTCGATGGCCTCGAGGGTCTCGGTCAGGCTGCCGATCTGGTTGACCTTGATGAGGATGGCGTTGGCGCAGCCGAGCTCGATGCCCTTGGCCAGACGCTGGGAGTTGGTGACGAACAGGTCGTCGCCGACGAGCTGCACACGGTCGCCAATGCGGTCGGTGAGCTTCTTCCAGCCATCCCAGTCTTCCTCGGCCATGCCGTCCTCGATCGAGATGATCGGGAACTCGTTGACGAGAGCCTCCCAGTAGCCGACCATCTCATCGCTCGAGAGCTCGCGGCCCTCGCCCGCCAGCACGTACTTGCCCGTCTCGGCGTTGTAGAACTCGGTGGAAGCCGGGTCCATAGCGAACATGATGTCAGAACCGGGCTTGTAGCCAGCAGCCTCGCAGGCCTTAACGATGTACTCGAGCGGCTCCTTGTTGGTCTTGAAGTTGGGAGCGAAGCCGCCCTCGTCGCCTACGCCGCCGCCCAAGCCGGCGTCATGCAGAACCTTCTTCAAGGTGTGGTAAATCTCGGCGCACCAGCGCAGAGCCTCGGCGAACGTCTCAGCGCCAACCGGCATGATCATGAATTCCTGGAAGTCGACGTTGTTGTCAGCATGCACGCCACCGTTGAGGATGTTCATCATGGGAGTGGGCAGCAGATGAGCGTTCGGACCGCCAACATACTTGTAGAGCGGCAGGGCTGCTTCCTCGGCAGCTGCGCGAGCGGTTGCCAGCGAGACGCCCAGGATGGCGTTGGCGCCGAAGCGGCCCTTGTTGTCAGTGCCGTCGAGGGCGATCATCGCATCGTCGATTGCGCGCTGGTCGTCGGACTCGTAGCCCACGAGCTCGTCGGCAAGCTCGGTGTTCACATGCTCGACCGCAGTCTGGACACCCTTGCCCATGTAGCGGTCCTTGTCACCGTCACGCAGCTCGACAGCTTCGAACGCGCCAGTCGACGCACCGGACGGAACCATCGCACGCCCCATGGCGCCGCTTTCAAGGGTGACTTCCACCTCGACGGTGGGGTTGCCGCGGGAATCGAGAACTTCGCGACCGTACACATCGATAATCATGCTCATGTGGTGCCTCCTTGGGGCGATTGGTTACTAAGCGTTTCTATGATAGCACTCGTCACATATGCTTCAACGATGCTTCGGTGGAAATCGAAGCATACAGGTCAACGGCTGTTCACTACGACCAACCGTCGCACTGGCAATGCGCTTCGATAAAGTGCGGAATGCCCGCTGGTTTGACGGATTTATGCTGTTGAACGCTCTTTCGTATGATAGTCGTACGGTTCCGGATACAAGCTTCCCCGGGTAATTGGCACGAATCCCAATTCATCTTGAATCAAGATGATGAACGGTATGGCAAACCCTATGGGGAAGATGGACAAGTTCCCAACACATGACAACGCGAACACTGCAGCGTCGACCTCGGGGTACATCAGCGCAACCGCTGGCGTAATGATCAATGTCTCAACGCAAGCGCAAACGAGAATCGTAACTATGAATAACGCAACCGCCCGCCTGCTTCGCAGGTTGAACTGCTTCTTTCTTATCTGAGTCCAATACAAGTACATCAAATAGGGATAGACGAAGTTGCCGATGAAGCCTGCAATCGAAGACCACCGCAGGCTATCCGATGCAATATCGCTGATGACATTGCCCACTGCAAACGCGAAACAACCCGGCAGACCAAAGAAGATGCCATACACGGGCATGAGCATGCACACCGGTCGAACATCGGTGAATCCAGGGATAATTGCAAGCGCTTTGAACGGCAGCGAGATCACCAGGTAGACCACGAGCAAAACGACGAACAACGTCGCGTTGCGCGCGAAGGTAAATCGAATGCGCAAAAGAAGCGCCGATACAAGGTCGGGCATGCGCTTTGCGTGGACATGCCAAATAGACTCGGAGACCGCCGCGCTGGGTTCTTCGACAAGCTCTTCCCACCCCTTGCCAAATGGTGCGATTTTCACCAAGCTGCCCACGATGATCAACATGCATCCGATGATGATGGCTGGCGTGAGCTCGACGCGATCGACAATTCTGCTCGGAAGGCATGTCGCCCAAATGGTTGCGAACACGATCTCAGTCGAATAGATAATCGTGGAGTGGACAGCAGTGGCTCTTCGTTGCGCGAAAATGTTGATCACGGTCGCAAACGCAACGACGAAGTAGCCGAGAATCACGCAAACGGCAACGAGCTCCGCCGTCCAAGGCATTGCCATAAACGTCACAGGCTCCATAACGCACCAAGGAATGAACGTTGCGACAGCGCTGCAAAACGTTAATCCCGCTGCAAGCGTCACCGCTTCGTGCTCTTGTGCGTAGTCGTTCAGCTTCACAATGAACACAGCGCGAAGGATGCAGCTCACGATCATAATCACAATGCCCAGCGCTTGCGCATGTTCGAACGATGGATACATTGCGATTGCAATACCAGCAGTTACATAAATCACCGAAACCCACGTGCGCGTATCAACGCCGCGCCGCAAAACGAATAACAGAACAGGCAATACCACCGCTGTCATTGAGAGCGTAAATGCGCTTGCCGAAATGTTGAAGTAGTCGATCCCCTCTTCGATCAACACGTTGTATGTGGCATACAAAACGCCGAGCAGCGCAATCCTGCGCGCCAACACAAATCCGTCGCGCTTGAATGTCGCAACGATCCTTCTGTAGAAGCATGCACCGAGCAGCAGTGCGGCGATGAGCGATGTGGTGCAGTTTGTAGCGAACGGATTTACCTCTTTTGGCACAAGCGCCAGAAGGACAACCTCGCATGACCAACACAGCGTTACTGCCAACAGGCAGATATTCGCTTGCATGTTATTCATGCCACGCATGAGCCCCTGCTAACCTCGTTTTTCGCATCTTCAATACTTATCAGTTTTACCAACTATTGATCATCGTACGAGATTATAGGGAATTTATCGCCTTATATGGACGGTAGAACATCGGTTAGTCATTTCAATGGTCGCAGCGAAAGATGGCTACGCCCTTTCGAGCTTCGCGCGCATGGCAAGACTGCGTGGAGTGTCCATGCCGTCGAAATGCACCTCGTAGGCGTTGCGTTCGGTGTCGATGCCCACGATCGTGCCCGTACCGAACACGAGATGTTTCACACGTGATCCCACTTCGAACACAGGCGCGGCCTCGGCCTGGTCGAGCTGTGCATCGCGAACGCACATGTAAGCGCGGGCGTCCTTGACGAGCGAATCCTCGAGCGGTGTGACAAAATCGATCAGATCAGGATCGATGTCGAGCACGAACCTGCTGGGATAGCGAGGCATGCCATCGTGGCTCGTACCGTCGGCGCATGTGAGGAACAGCCGTTTCTCGGCACGCGTGATGGCGACAAATGCGAGGCGGCGCTCTTCCTCCATGGCTTCGGTGGTTTTCGTCTTGCGCGAGGGGATGACGCCTTCGTTCATCGCGCAGAAGAACACGCATGGAAACTCGAGGCCTTTGGCAGCGTGAATGGTCATGAGCTTGACCTTGTTGGATGAAAGCCCCCTATCGAGGTTCGTCATCATCGACACGTGTGCCAGGAAGTTGTCGGGCGTTGCTTCCTCACCGCAAGTTGTCTCGAACTCGTAGACGGCTTGGCGCAACTCGGCCAGGTTGTCGAGACGCTCCTGGCTGCCTTCGGTGCGCAAGGCTTGCTCGTAGCCGCTCTTGTCGAGCAAATCGGCCAACAACTCGGAAGCCGGGCGCTTGTCGGCCTGGGGTGAGAAGCGCTCGACAAGGTCGACGAACTCACGGGCCTTCGTGCCCTTCATGATGGCGTTGTCGAGGTTGTCGCACAACGCGCGGAACAGCGACACGCCATTGCCCTCGGCATATTGCCGCAGGAACTTCATGCGCCGTTGGCCCAAGTTGCGGCGTGGCACGTTCGCGATGCGTTCGAACGAAAGATCGTCGCGGAAGATGACCATGCGCAGATACGCGAGCGCATCCTTGACCTCTTTGCGGTCGAAGAACTGCACGCCGCTGTAGATGACGTAGGGAATCTGCTCTTTGACGAGCGCTTCCTCGATTGAGCGTGATGCGTAATGGGCGCGGTACAGCACGCAGACATCGCGCAGCTGCACGCCTTCGCGCACGAGGTCTTCTATCTGACTTGCAATCCAGGCAGCCTCGTCGGCAGAGCTCTTTGCGTGATAGCAAAGCGTCTTTGGCCCTGGAGCGCTCATGGCGGTGAGGCTTTTCGGCATGCGATGCTTGTTTGCGCTGATGAGCGAGTTCGCCGTCATGGTTATTTGCGGAGTCGAGCGGTAGTTCTCGTTCATCATGACGGTGTGCGTGCCAGCAAAGCGCTTGTCGAAATCGAGCAGGTACTTCACGTTGGCCCCGCGCCAAGTGTAGATGGTCTGATCGGGATCGCCGACGACGAACAGGTTGCCATGATAGCCGGCAAGCACCTCCATGAGCTCGTGCTGAAGCCCATCGATGTCCTGGAACTCGTCGACCATGATGTATTCGAGCCGTTTCTGCCATTTGAGACGCAAGTCCTCGCGCCGACGGAAGATCTCGAGCGTGAATATGATCAGGTCGTTGTAGTCGAGGCCGAAGCATTTCTTCTGCTGATAGAGATAGCCGTAGAACAGGATGTCATCAGGCCTTTCGGCCAAATCGTACTTGAGCTTGAGCGCCTCGGGCGAGAGGTCGATTAAGTCAAGGTAGTAATTCTTCTCGGTGAACGTCTTGCGAATCTCGAACATGTCGCGCGCGCGGGCGAACGTGTAGTCGCGCAGCGTGAGCCCACGCTCATCGTAGATGATTTGCAACATGGCATCGATGTCGGAATTGTCGAGCACCAGAAAGCTCTTGGGAAACGACACCGCCGCAGCGTCTTCCTGCAACACCGAGACGCAGAATCCGTGGAACGTGTTGACGTAGCCCGTATCAGAATCGCCCGTGAGGCGCCGAATGCGTTGGCGCATCTCATTGGCCGCCTTGTTCGTGAATGTGACGCACAGGATGTTGCCAGGCATGATGCCCAGGTCGTTGACGAGATATGCGAACCGCTGCGAAAGCGCTCGCGTCTTGCCCGAACCAGCACCGGCAATGACGCGCACGTGGCCTTCGGTCGTCGTGACCGCCTCCGTCTGCGAGGGGTTCAGCCCCTCGAGTGCGCTCATGTTCTGAATGCTTTCCATAGTACATATGTTCGTCTATTGAGCACTGCCCGTCAAGCGGATACTTGCAATCCGCACAAGGCAAATTGGAGCAAGAATCATTTTCCCCGGAGGAAACCGATTTCCCGCGGGGAAATCGATCCGAGGTGGGTTGGGACAAAAATCACTTTCCCCGGGGGAAACCGATTTCCCCGGAGGAGCGCGATCGTCGAGACAAACGCAGAATCATTTTCCCCAGGGGAAAGTGATTCTGACTAT
>CACZIP010000139.1 GCA_902781245.1 uncultured Coriobacteriaceae bacterium
CCCAAGTTGCTCGATGGGCTGGCGAAACTGGAGTACCGCGGGTACGACTCAGCTGGAATCGCCGTCATTGAAGGCGACGGACTCGCAATCGTCAGGCGGCGTGGCAAGGTTGCAGAGCTTGCGCACACTGCCTCGCATTTCGACCTTATGGGCACGTGCGGTATCGGCCACACGCGTTGGGCTACGCACGGAAGGCCTTCGGAGGCTAACGCGCACCCGCATGCGTCGTGCGCGGGCGATATCGCGGTCGTGCACAATGGCATCATCGAGAACTACGCCGAGCTGCGCGAGGAGCTCGAGTCCCGTGGCCATACGTTCCGCAGTGAGACCGATACCGAGGTCATCGCCCATCTAGTCGAGGAGGCGTATGCGAGCGTCGTTGCTGCCGGGGGATCCCCGAAACGCGACACGCATGGGCTCGCCGAGGCGGTGCGCGTCGCCAGCGTTCGGCTCGTGGGATCATACGGTCTCGCCGTGACCAGCGTGCACGAGCCCGGTGTCATCGTGGTCACGCGCCGTGACATGCCCATCATCGTGGGCACGGCAGCGGATGGATCCTACGCCGCTTCCGATGCGATTGCCGTCATCGGCGCAACGCGAGACGTGGTGTATCTCGACGACGGTCAAATCGCCTGCTTGACGTCGGACGCCATTGCATTCTTCGACAACCACGGTCGGGAAATCGAGCTCGCAACGACTCATATCGCGTGGGACATGGACGTTGCCGAGAAGGGCGGGTATCCCGACTTCATGCTCAAGGAGATTCACGAGCAGCCGCGCGTTATCCGCGATACGCTCGCCGGACGCCTCGTGGGCGGTCGGCTCGAGATCGACGAGCTCGACATGACGTCCGAGGAGCTCAATCTCATCGACCGCGTGTACGTCATCGCATGCGGTACGAGCTACCACGCCGGGCTCATCGCCCGCGAGATGATCGAAGGTTGGGCGCGCATTCCCACGGAGGTCGAGGTCGCGAGCGAGTTCAGGTACCGCAATCCCATTATCACGCCGACGACGCTCGTGGTCGCCGTGTCGCAATCGGGCGAAACGGCCGACACGCTCGCGGCCATCCGCGACGCGCGCATCAAGGGCGCGCGCGTGTTCGGCATCACCAACGTGCTGGGCAGTCCTGTGGCCCGCGAGTCCGACGGCGTCATCTACACGAAAGCGAACAAGGAGATAGCCGTAGCTTCCACCAAGTCGTTCCTCGGCCAGGTGGTGAGCCTCACGCTGTTGGCGTTGTTGCTTGCGCAGGCGAAGGGCAAGTTGCGCATGAACCAGATCAGGCTCATTTTCCGCGAACTTGCCGACACAGCTGAACAGGTCGAGCGGATTCTTTCCGATATGTCGACCATCGAGGAAGCGGCGCGGGCGTGCGTTGATGCGACCAGCGCGCTGTTCGTCGGGCGTGGCATGGGCGCCGCCATCGCGCGTGAGGGCGCGCTCAAGCTCAAGGAGATCAGCTACCTGCATGCTGAGGCGTACCCCGCAGGTGAGATGAAACATGGTCCCATCGCGCTCATCGACGAGGGATTCCCGGTCATCGCGATCGCCACGCAAAGCCCTGTCTACGACAAGGTCGTCTCGAACCTCCAGGAAAGCCGTGCACGCGGGGCGCTCGTCGTGGTTATCGCGACCGAAGGCGACGAGGCCATCCGCGAGCATGCCGACCATGTCATCTACATCCCCAGGGTGCGTGATGCCCTGTCGGCCATCACGGCGAGCGTGCCGTTGCAGCTGCTGGCACGTTCCATCGCTGTCATGCGTGGGTGCGACGTCGATCAGCCGCGCAACCTCGCAAAATCGGTGACGGTGGAATAGGCGAAGAAGGCGAGTCGGTGCCCTGCGATGAGTCAGAATGAGTCAGGGGCCAGGGCACCGACTCATCTGACTCACTGTGATCAGTGAGCTAGGGGCCAAGGCGCCGACTCATCGGGCTCATCGTGCGCGAACGCCGAGCTTGGCGCACATGAAGGCGTTGGCGGCACGTTCGGCTCGGTCGTCGAGCGCGCTGAGCGCAGGGGCGGGCGACCCGTTTTCGGCGGCTCTTCTTGCAAGCGCTTTTTCTATAAGCCAGTCGGCAATTTCGGGGTTCTTGGCAAGCAGGGGTCCGTGCAGGTACGTGGCCACGACATTGCGGTATCGGGCGCCGTCGAACCCATCTCGGCCGTTGTTGCCCTCGCCGCGACCGTCTATGATGCGGCCGAACGGCTCGCATCCATCGCCGAGGAACGTGCGCCCGGCATGGTTCTCGTAGCCGACGACGGGCGCTTTCGCCAATTGGCTTTCCAACGCCACGTTTCCGACGAGCCGATTGTGCGATCCGCCCTCTGCACGCTTCGTCTCGATGTCGAGGATTCCCAGCCCGGGCACGGTCTCGTTGCCGAGCAACCAGGTGCGCCCGAGAATCTGGAAACCTCCGCAGATAGCCAGCAGAACGCCGCCGCCCTCCACGTAGTCTCGCAGTGCAGTCGCCTGCTCGAGCAGGCTTCGCGATGCGGCGCGTTGCTCGCGGTCGGGGCCTCCGCCCAGAAAGACGATATCGGCTTGCGAGAAGTCAACCGGCTCTCCGCGCGTCGCGCGCACGACCTCGACATCGATTGCGCGTCTGCGTGCGCGATTCGCCAGAACCGCCACATTGCCTCCGTCGCCGTAAAGGTTCAGCAGCTCCGGATACAGGTGGACGATCGTGAGCTTCGCACGTGGATGCGTTTGGTTTGCCGGCGACACCGCCTGGTTGCAGGCGGGTATTCCCACCTCGTGCGCTCGCGTTCCAACAGCCGCATGCCCTGCATCGCTCGCTTTGGGCTCGAAAGCCTTCTCGTCACGCGCCATCTCGTCGAGCTCTGCCTTGACGCCCGGAAGTGCCGTGTAGTTCGCAATCAGGAAAAGGTCGGCATCGGGTTTCGTGCAAGCCGCTTTCCGTGCGAGGTCGCGCGCTCCGTCGACGAGTTCCGCATCGATCCCCGCATACTTCAGCCTGACCTGCAAGTCGTTGCGCCTTATGCCGCCAGCGAACACGACGAGATCGTCGACTGTGGACAGCTCCTCGAAGTCGACGTCCCACAGCCATGAGACATCGTGGCCATCGGCTTCCTTGTCGTTGATGAAGAACGCGGCTGCCTTTGGCCCTGGGGCGTCGGCGACGATTCGCAGGTTCTGGTTGAGGCCGACGGGATTCTTGGCCAGGTTGAGCAGCACGTCGTGCCCGCCGATGCGGTAGGCCTGGAGCCTTCCGTTGTCGGGTGCGAACGCGCGAATCGCGCGTTCGACGTATTCGAACGGGATGTTGCAGCAGTCGGCGGCGGCGCAAGCCGCCAGAAGGTTGTAGGCCATGTACGCACCCGCGAGCGGCGATTCCAGATGTCCGACGGTCGTGCCGTGACGCAGCACGCCGAACGAAATCCCCTGCCTGTCGATCCGTACGCCGCGGGCCCGATACATCGGCTCGGTTCGCGCGAATCCACATCGGGGGCAGCGGTACGATCCCAGCTGTCCGTACTGGTGCCAGGCGTAGTCGAGCTCGGCATCGCATGTCTGGCACAAGCCGGAATCGGCTACCTGGTTCTGGAGGAGCCCCAAATCTTCGGAAATGCCGAAGGACTTGCACTCGTTCGCCGAATGGTCGGCGATGGCCTGGCAGAACGGGTCGTCGGCATTGTAGACGAGCACCGTGCCGGGCGACGATGCCAGGGCTTCGGCTATTCGTTGTTGGACGTGGTCGATTTCGCCCGCTCGGTCCAACTGGTCGCGGAACAGGTTCAGCAGAACGACGAAATCGGGCTGCAGTTGGGGCATGATCTTGGCCAGCCAGAGCTCGTCGCTTTCGAACACGCCCCAATCGGCGGTGCGGGCGTGCAGCAACGCGCTCGCCACGCCGGAGTCGAGATTGGCGCCGGTGCGGTTGCATGCGACTGTTTTCCCGTACGCTTCGAGCACATCTGCGAGCAGGTTCGTGACTGTCGTCTTTCCGTTCGTCCCGACAACCACGATGGTCCCTTCTGACACCCGCGGCTTCAGATGGGCGATGAGGTCGGGGTCGACGACGAGACCCGCCTTGCCGGGGAAATTGGCCGCCGGCCTGTGGGCCACTTCTGCAAGCGCCCATGTCGCTGCCGCCCCTACGGCTTTCGCAAGTTCGAACTTCATGTTCGTGGCGCGAGCTTTTTCGCGCTATCGCCGAAGAACACCTCGTGCCAGCACAAGAAGCAGTAGATGTTCCAAATGCGCATCATCTTGAGCTTGTTGCGGCCGGCGATGGTCGCGAAATCGGCCGAGCGGTGGTCGTCGAGCATTTTCACGAGGTAATCGACGTTGAAGAACTCGTGGGCGGCGGGCGACGTGAACGCCTCCTTGATGCGCTCGTAATACAGGTCGGTTTGCAGCCATACCGTCAGCGGTGTGATGAACGGCTGCTTGGGCATGTTGGCGACTTTCTTCTGGAAGCCGAGCTTGGCGGCGGCTACGCGGAGCGCGTACTTCGAATGCTCACCGTCGACGCGGCACGATGTGGGAAGTTGCAGCGCGATGTCGAGCACGCGCTTGTCGAGAAACGGCACACGCAGCTCGAGCGAGTGGGCCATGGACATCTTGTCGGCCTTCAGGCAGATGTCGAAGGGCATGTACGACACCATGTCGACGTATTGGGTTTGCGTGATGACGTCGATCTCCTGAGCTGCGGCCTCGTCGAAATGCGGCTTGCACCACTCCCATGGCTTGCAGGGACCGTCGTAACCGCGCAGCACAAGGGGCACTTCGTCCCACATGTAGTTCATGACGGCGCGCTGATAGCTGCGCTCGGGGCCTCCGGCGCCGCGCATGGCGAAATGGCGGCCATGAAACGGCGGCAGTTTTTCGGCAATCGCTCCTGCCGCGGCGCGAACGGGGCGTGGCACGGCCTTGAAGTACTTCTCGAACTCGAACTGGTCGTGGTAGATCCAATAGCCGCCGAATAGCTCGTCGGCCCCTTCGCCGGACTGCACTACCTTGACCTGCTGGCTTGCCAGGCGCGATACGAAGTACAGCGGAATGGCCGACGGCGCGCCGAGCGGCTCGTCCATGTGATACTGCTCGACGGGCACGATGTCGAGGAACTCCTCGGCGCTGACCTGCGTTTCCCAATTGGGGAGGTGCGCCCATTGGGCGAATGCGCGTGAATCGGCAAGTTCGTCGAGCTTGATGTCGAAATCGTCGAGTGCGGCGATCTCGGCGAGCTTGTCTTCGCAGCCAATGTCGTAGCCCACCGAGAACGTTTTCACGTCGGGTGCGTGTTGGCCCATGCAGTATGCCGCCAGCGACGAGTCGATTCCGCCGGACAGGAAGCTGCCGATCTCGACATCGGCGATCTCGTGTGCCGTGACCGACTCGTCGAACACCTCGTTCACGATGTCGGCCCATTCGTCGAGCGTCTTCGACTCGTCGATTTTGTAAGTGATGTGGAAGAAGCACTCGATGTGCATCTGGCCATCTTTGAACACCATGAAATGGCCGGGGAGCAGCTTGTGTACGCCTGCGAACATGGTCTGCGAGTCGTTCAAGTACTCGAAGCACAGATATTGCGGAAGCATCGCGCGGTTGACAGCGGGCGTGAACTTCGGGTGTGCGTAGAACGCCTTGATTTCGGAACCGTAGATGAGCCGGTCCCCGTCCTGCGTGTAGTAGAGCGGCTTGATGCCGAAAATATCGCGCGCGCAGACGAGCTGCTTTCGCACGTCATCCCAGATGGCGATTGCGAACATGCCGCGAAGACGCTCGAAGACGCCCACACCCCATTCCTCGTAGCCGTGCACGACGACCTCGGTGTCACCGTTCGTCGCGAATGTGTAGCCTGCCGCGCGCAGCTCGTCGCGCAGTTCCCGGAAGTTGTAGATCTCGCCGTTGAACGTGACGGTCACGTCA
>CACZIP010000140.1 GCA_902781245.1 uncultured Coriobacteriaceae bacterium
GGAATCTATCTGGAGGACGGGCTTGATGGTCGTTGGGCTTGATTGCTGAGGATGAATGCTTTCTATTCTCCTGACTTAATGGCTGTTCGCTGGTACGATTGTTTTATCGCGATGGTTTTCTCCACGGCTCCAAGCGGAAAGGCTTGCCAACATGAAGCTTGATTTCAGGCACGTAGATGAGAAGGATGTCGACATGCTGGTCATGGACCGCGTGTCGAAGCGCGGGCCGATCCTCGATCTGGTTCTCCAGGAAATAAACGACGAAGTCCCTGGCGATTCGCAGTGTTTCGAGCTTGTTGAAGTGGTCCATTCGGCATCGACCCGAAACGGTGAGTCCGACCTTGTCATCGTGATCGCCGGCCCACAGGGAAGGCACGCGATTCTCGTCGAGGACAAGATTGATGCGCCAGCGCAGCCCCAGCAGGCAAAACGATACAAGAGCCGCGGTGAAGAGGGCATCGCGGCAGGGGAGTGGTCGAGTTTTTCGGTCCTGCTGATGGCGCCAGAGGAGTACTTGCAGGCAAATTGCGAGCCCTATCCGCACGAACTGTCTTACCAGCTAATCCGCGAGGCGCTTCCGCAAGATGATGAGTTCGGCCGCAAGATGCTTTCCTGCGCAATCGCGAAACAGCAGCATGGATGGCATCCGAGCCGCGATGAGGTGATGTCTGCCTTCTACGACGAGGTCGCTCTGACGGCGAAGAAGATGCGCGTCAAAGCCGATTGCCTGCACAAGGTAGGCGACAGTCGTGCCGAAGGCTCGGGATGGGTTGACTTCAGGTCGCCGCTTGCCGACTCGAGCATAAGCTGGAAGTCGAACCAGGGCGCTGTTGTTCTTGGGTTCCACGGATGGGGGAGCAACGTCGACACGCTGAAGCAACGCGTTGGAAGCGTACCTGATGGTGCATACTGGAGAGCGTCGAGAAAAGGCACCAGGATTGCGTACCTGTGCCTTGACGCCCTGTACAAGGTCGAGGACTGGGAGGATGCGGCGTTCGATTCTCCGTTAATCGTCGACGTCTTGTACAAGGTGCAGCGGTTCTACGATTACGCCATCGAGCTCAGTAACCGAGCGATTGACTGGAGCGTTCCTGACTAGGAGCATCCTTTGCAGTGCAAGGCGTTACCAGCAAAAGCATGACGGCATCGATTTGACCAATGGTTTCTGTAATAGGTTTACGTAACACACGACCTGCATCGATATGCAATTACGACAACCGACTGTTTGTTGTAGTTCTGCTTGCAAATAGGGTATCGAATCGCGCAGTGAGATCATGCACTTGCTTGCGGAATGCTTGCCATCTACTACCAACTTGTTTCAATGGATGATATTTTTGTCGGACGGGTTGTTAACCAAAGCCGGCACAGTGCCGTGCATAGTTGATCGCCCTTCGAATACAAGCGAATTGATTGTTGCCAAAGGGGCCGCATTACGCAAACAAGAGATTGGGTCTAAGAAGATTGGTCTGGCTGCCTATGGGAAGCATCAACGCCTTATGCCAAGCTCTTTCTTCAGTTCTTGCGCCTCAACTTTAAGCGCTTTGGCATTAGAATCGCACGAACTGGCATGTGCAACGCCAATGATTGATGCTAGAACAACGGCGCCTATTACGAATAGCCAGAAATAGAAGACGCTTGCAACATTTGAGAGATCGCCGCCGGAGCTAGAATAAGCGGCGACGACCAAGAGTATTAACAGAGGAACTCCAACGACAAGGCCCATGCCGTAGAAGCTCGTAGCATTAGCCTTGCTTTCTAGTTCCGGTATGCGCGCTTCAATCGTCTCTAAGCGCTCTTGGGCTGCTTTTCTTCTCTGGGCTCTCTTTTTCTGCTCCTCGGATTCCTCTTTCTTTTCTTCACTTGAGTACGAACCCTCGCCTTTATCGTAGAAGCGCCACCAATAAGGCGTTGACCCCTCTGATGAGCCAAGCGGGACCCATGCATCATTATCCGTGTCGTATGCGATATCCGCATCGGGATTTACCCAGGTGCGATCGCCGTTTTCCATATACCAGTCACGCATAGTGCATCTCCGTCGCTTGTCGTAAACGTAAATGCCAGTTATTAAATTGGCTATTTCGACGCCTTAAGCCCGCAAGCCCGATCCATGTCATATTTGCTTAGCCTTAAGACAATGGGGGGCAGCTCGCTAATGCTCAAGCCAGCTTCAGTAACTCGACGTATTATCCAGTTGTCGCCTTCTTCGAGGAGCTCTTTAACGGAAGCAGATAGGTCTTCGTTTTGTTTGATTGCGCAGACAGCCCATTCAATGACGTGCTGTTTAGAACAGCCGGTTTCGTCCTTGGCTTTCGCAACCGACTCCTTAAACAGATTGTATGAAAGCGAAGTCTCCATACTCTTCTTGAACAAGGGGGACTCGGACAAAGCCGCGGAGTCTTTCGCAACAAAGGGATCGGCAATATACATTTCGACGAGCTCAGAGTAATTGTTCAGTAAGCCAACAAGATGATTAAGTGCTTCTTGAGCGGCTTTCTTTTGCTTGATTATCGACATTCGATACAGCCTTGCCATTTCTTTCCGCGCCGATGAGTAGTCGATTGTTTTGGCCATAAGATCAAACCTCCTGGGCTTTTAGGTAGACCTGAGAAAGTACGCGTTCTTCTGATTCTCAATTCGAAAGCTATCGGTTTAACAAGGGTCGAAAGTTGCTGGCTAAACCATAATACTGGGATTTGAAGCAACTAGGCAACGAACATAGAAGGACTTATCAACAGGGGGCGCAACAAAATATGATAGCTCGAGATTAATTATTGCGGCATTTCTGCACTCCCGAATGGTGTCCCAGCAAAACTGCAATAATCAACGAACTGAGGTTTTGTTAGCGTGTGAAAACCTACGATAAACGGCCGTTTTTCATAATTCCTTGTGATGCGAACGCCATTCCCCCATAATTCCCCCCATTTGAACAGGTAACGTGAGTCTTATCGTCAGGATTGTCTGCCGAATTTCCCTGCATAACGGCAAAACCAATGCTGTCATGACATACGCCGCCCTTCGAGTTACCAACCCGAAGGGCGGCATTTTTCGACCTTAGGGTCGAAGTATTCTCGTTCGTTATTCTTTCTTGAAGTCGCTATTTGCCTCCAGAAATCCAAGCCGGTCTCCAGCCAATCCGGCTTCCCTTGAATTGTCACTGCGGCGAGGGTTGGAGGGGAATTATGCCATAATGGTCGCAGAAGGCGATCCGGCCTTTCGATGCAAGGAGGCGAGCATGGGACTGGCATGCAAGATAACGGGTCACAAGTGGGATGGCTGCACGTGCGCTCGCTGCGGAGAGCATCGCGACACGGGCGTGGCGGAGGACCATAATTACGTACTTGTTCCTGGCACGACCTGCGAATACGAGTGCACGAAATGCGGCAAGCACACCATGGGGCACAGCTGGTATCAAGATTTGGGATGCACCTGTACGGTCTGCGGGGCCACCCGGGAGGTCTCGGTAGCTTTTCACGAATGGGACGGTTGCACCTGCAAGCTTTGCGGGAAGACCCGCGACGAGGGACATCGGTTGGAAGAACGCGCCCTCGGCTCAATCGATTCCCGCCGGCATCGCATCAAGTGCAAGGCGTGCGGCAAGGAATTGCGGGCAAGCCATAACTTCGTTCGGGTCGAGGGCTGCTGCTGCCTCAGGTGCGAAGCGTGCGGCTTCGAGAAAACCCATCACGAGTTCGTCGACGGATCATGCAGCGGATGCGGAATCATCGAGAGCGATTATTACGCCGACCTCATCGCGTCCGGCGAGGTGGGTTATTACGATCTCGAGTCCAAGAGGCGGCTTGTCAAGTATGGCGACCATGTCACGACCATCCCGGCCCTCACGCGGCTCTTCGTCGCGCTCGCCGACAACGACGGAGCGGGCAACCATGCTCCGGAGGGCATCGTGCGCAAGCTCAAGGACATCGCCGCCGAGGATCCATCAAAGACCGACGACGTCGATGCGGCACTTGCTCAGTTCGCGTGCGACGAGCGCGTGCATATCTACTGGCGTGGATGGGTGGCCGGCGAGGTCAAGGATCCCGACCTCGCGAAGGAAGCCCGCGGAAGCGTGGAGCGGTGGATCGAGGCGCATCCCCGCTCGCAGGCCGACATCGACTACGAGAACGCCATGATCGCCTCCGACAGCGGCCTCTACACTACGGGATAGGAGGGCGTCATGGGACTGGCATGCAAGATAGCGGGCCACAAGTGGGACGGCTGCACGTGCCAGCGGTGCAGGACCGTACGTGATGATGCGCACGACTGGAACAGCTGCACGTGCAGGAAGTGCGGGAAGATAAGGGATGAGGAGCAGTATCACTCCTATTGGATGATGCGGCAGGTAAGCTAGGCCCCGGAAAACATCAGGCTCGCCGGCGACTCTTGCACGTGCTCGGTGTGCCTAGTCGGTTTGTCCCATTTGTAACCAATTGTCTTGGTGCTTCAAGAGTTGGTGACATAGCGTTTTAGCCTTCCCCGGCACTGTTAAACATTCATAGTTGCATTAAAAGCAAGTAGCCTACTCCGTGTACACAGTACCCGCAGCAGCACTTGCCTCAGCGAAGCTGAGGTCTCCAAGCTTTAGCGGAAGCGCGGCACCAATCGACCGAATAGTTCCGAATTCCGTGTTCCTGTTTCGGGAACATTCGTCCCGTTCATCCGTGCGCCCCGCTAAGCTTGATCGGGGGATGCCCCGCGCCCCTAAAGCGAGCGAAACACGTCCGACCGCTTCCGAAATAGTTGCCAATCGGACGGCGACACGAAGGAATGCCACTTTGGAGAAACACGCTATGCAGCTCCACGTCCGCATGTCCCAGGACGAGCTCGACTGTGCCCGACAGCTTGCCAGCGCGCTCGGTATGACCCTTTCCGATGCCGTGCGGGTGCTCGTGCAGCTGCCCGTTGCCACTGTGAAGCAGGGCATCGGCTCCGTCGTCCTGGTTGACCGCGAGACCGCCGTGGGGATCAGACGCGAGCTGCGCCGCTGGGGCCATCACTACAACCAGGCTGTGCACGCGCTCAACGCGATCGCTTACTACCTACGCCTAAACGAGATGGACTCCGACGACGTTCTCGAGGAGCTCGAGAAGGCGAACCGTAAGCTCGCGACGATGGATGCCGGAGTCGACGCCCTGCGCTCCGAGATTGCGGCGATCTCGACCCATCCACGTGCGTTCCTATGAGGGATGCTATGCCGATCCTGAAACCCGTATCCGGGCACACATCCGTAAAACCGGCCATGCGCTATCTCCAGAAAGAGAACCGCGCGCTCGCAATCGATTTCATCAACATCGATGCACCCGTAGAGGAAGAAAGTCGGCTCGCGTTCGATTGGGCATCGGAGATGGACCGTACCCGGCACGAGTTCGGTAACGACGTCCCCTGGCGAGGGATACGCGTGCGAACGTACAAGCACTACATCCTGTCACCTGACCCGGAAGACGGAATCCGAATTGGCGAACTTCGTGAGCTAACGAAGTCGTGGGCAACAAAGCATTTCAACGATTACGAGGTCGCGATCGTCTACCACGACGACAACGATAGCAGGATTCCTCACGCCCACGTCGTCGTGAACAACACCAACCTTGCAACAGGTCGCAGACTGCAGGATCCGGACCCCGGTGCGCTCAATCGCTCCCTCCAGACAATGGCAAAGGAGATGAGACTGAGCCATTTTCCCAACATGGAAGGTCCCCGTGGAAAAATCGTCACAGAGGATGGGCGCAATCCGCGTTCCCGCCCCGCATCCCGGCAGAGGGAATACGTCCGCAGCGCCGAGGCCGCGCTACTCGCCAAGGGCGAGTACTCCTGGACGGCAGACATCCGAGCGAG
>CACZIP010000141.1 GCA_902781245.1 uncultured Coriobacteriaceae bacterium
GCCCGCTCTCTCTGCTATGATTCTACTCAGAAGAACTCCGATTGGGCCGATTTAATCGCTAAAGGGTATCGGCTCTACCCCAGTTAAAGTTACTCACACTAAATCTCGTGATGCCTGCGCACGTCTGAGAAATCGGGCACGTAACCCTGCGCGGCTGCGAAATCGTGCATGGCGTCGACCGTTGCCGGTTCGTCGTCGTAGGGGCCGATGTGCATGCACTGCACGCACAGGCCCTCCTCGATCTCGGTCAGCCGAACCGGCGAAAAGTCGAGCTTCTTCTTCGCAGTCGCGGTTTCTACCGCCCAGGCGAAGTCCGCTTCGCCCACGAATTCGGGCACGCGAATGGCAGACACCCAGTTGAACGACGCTTTGTCGGCATAGTCGACGCCCTTCAAGCCCGGCTGCCACCAAAAGCCCTCGAGGGGCGGCACCACGTACTCGTAAAACCCCTCGATGGCGTAATCGGTCTTGTAGCTCATCTTCAGCGTGAAGGCGATGCCGTAAAGGAGGCTGAGCGCGTGGCTGTAAGTACCGTCCTCCTCGTTGGGATCGCCTGCACCCTCGACGGTCAGAAACCGCATGCGCGGCACCTCGACGATCGAGGGCTTCGCCTTGGGCTGATACAGGTCGCGGTATTCCTTCTTAAAATCAAACGGCATGGTGCGTCCTTTCGCATCGGGTGCAATAGGCACCCGATAACCCCAACCGATCCTCACTGTGGAACAGAAACACGTCCCCTGTTCCACGTCCCCTGTTCCAGATTTACTGCGTCACCTTCAGGTAGGCATCCGCGAGAATCTGCGCATGGTCGAATGCGAAGCCATCGCTTGCCACGACGCGCGCACGCGGAGCGCCGAATCTCTGGGGCGCCGGCTCGAAGCGAACGAAGAGCTTTTCCTCTGCCGAACACGTCACCGAAATCTCCTGCAAGTCGCAGGAGGCCTCATGCGAGGAATCGTCCTGCTGCAGCCCTTCGTCTTCTGCAGCTGAAGGCTGGCCAAAAGCTGTGTTTTCCACCAAGCACCAACGGGCATCTGCGGCATCGTCGCCTGCGCGGACTTCGACGTCGCCGTCCAGCAACGCGCAAAAGCCACCCGATACCGTCCATCCACGTGGGTCGCGCCCAGGCGCACCGTAAACGCCGAACAGCTCCACCGAAACGCCGGCGACCCCCGTCTCTTCCTCAAGCTCGCGCTGCGCAGCATCTATCACGTCTTCATCCGGATTCGCAAACCCGCCCGGCAGCGCCCAGCATCCGCGAAACGGATGCTTTCCGCGCTTAACCAAAAGCACCTCGACGCCTTCCTCCGAACGGCGAAACACCGCGATGTCCGCCGTCACCGAGGGCTTGGGGTACTCCTTCTTCTTGTACGCTTCAAGAAAACCCGCTTCCGTAAGCTCGTCATCGGGGGTGATGGCGTCGTTTCCCGCCCCGCTGGTGTTGTTCGACATCGTGGCTTCCTCCTCGTTCGTCGGCTACCGAAAACCTTGTCGGCATGCACTGCCATCGTAGCATCGTACATAAGAACGCTCGGGCTTTAAACCCCTTTCGCCAACGCTGTTGGCGAATCGTTTTAGCTAGCCGACACCCCCAACAGCGGTTACTCGCCCCGCGCAAAACTATCTGCATAAAACCGCGTGCCATTAGGCAGAAACGTCGTTGGTATTCTGCCTACTACATTCACCATCTATAGGCAGAATGGTCAATTTTCCCAACCGCCTACCGAATTCTAATAGTTAGTAGATTTCACCGATGATTCAATCGTTTCGTAGGGTGGATTGGCGGGTCCAATCGGGATTTGGGGCTTCTGTCGCCAATCCAAGAGATTGGAGAGAAAGAGAGCTGATCATGCAACAGTACATTAATCCCCGGTTTGTATATCATGGCGAAAACGCACTCGACGCTCTGAAAACCCTCAAAGGCAAGAAGGCGGTCATCTGCATCGGAGGCGGATCGATCAAGAAGAACGGCGCCCTCGACAAGATCGAGGCGAACCTCAAAGAAGCCGGTTTCGAGACCAAGCTGATCGAAGGCATCGAATCCGATCCTTCCGTCGACACGGTCATCGCAGGCGCCAAGACCATGGAGGAGTTCGGTCCCGACTGGATCGTCGCAGTCGGCGGCGGCTCGCCCATCGACGCCGCGAAGGCGATGTGGGTCAAGTACGAAAACCCCGACATCTCGTTCGAGCAGATGTGCACCCCGTTCGGCCTTCCCGAAATGCGCCAGAAGGCCAAGTTCTGCGCCATCACCACGACGTCGGGCACCGGCACCGAGGTCACGGCATTCGCTGTCATCACCGACTACGAAAAGGGCATCAAGTACCCGATGGCCGACTTCGAGATCACGCCCGACGTGGCAATCGTCGACCCCGCCCTGGTGGCCGGCCTTCCGCCGAAGCTGGTCGCGTTCACCGGCATGGACGCCTTGACTCACGCGATCGAAGCGTATGTGTCCACCGCCCGCAGCTGCTACACCGACGCCATGGCGCTTCATTCCATCAAGATGATCCAGGACAACCTCGTGGCCTCCTATGCAGGCGACCAAAAGGCACGCGCTGCGATGCATGACGCGCAGTGCCTCGCCGGCATGGCGTTCTCAAGCGGCCTTCTGGGCATCGTCCACTCGATGGCCCACAAGACCGGCGCTGCCTTCGAGGGAGGCCACATCATCCATGGCTGCGCAAACGCCATGTACCTGCCCAAGGTCATCAAGTACAACGCTGGCGATCGCGATACGGCGATCCGCTATGCCGAAATCGCCGACGCAATCGGCCTGTGCGGCAAGACCCGCGCCGCCAAGGTCGGGAAGCTCATCGATTTCTGCCTGGACTTCAACAGGGAAATGAACATCCCCAACTGCATCAGCGAATACGGCGAGGGCGGCAAGAAGGTTCCGGCTGGCGAAGGCTTCGTGTCCAAGGAAGAGTTCGAGAAGAAGCTTTCGGATATCGCTGCAAACGCCCTGCTCGACGCATGCACCGGATCTAACCCGCGCGCCATCGGCCAGGCGCAGATGGAAAAGATGCTGATCGCCTCTTACTACGATGAGGATGTCTACTTCTAGGCTATAGACCAGCCAACTATGCTGGCAGCCATCGTCAAGCAGCGGTGACTTCGGCAAATAACGAGCGGCTCCTTGCAATGCAGGGAGCCGCTTTCGTGTTGCCAGCGCGAACTGCTTACCTCACGGCGCCGCGCATGAACCGGGGGCCAAGCCTTTGCGCGGATACGCTCACGTCGATGCCCAGGATCATCTTCACCAGCCAGAGGAAGAACACGAGCACAACAATCGGGATGATGCACGACGTGACTATCATCACGGCCAGCGCCTCGATGAAGCCGTTCAAGGCTTTCTGAGCGTCGTCGGCTGCCCGGCTCCGGGGTTCCGAGGATGTACGGGTCACCGAACTGCAGGCCCAATTCGGTGGCCACGTAGCGCTGGTCCTTTTCCATGGCGCGCAGCACCGCATACAGGCGCCTGGTTAAGGGAATCGTTCTGTGGCTCCCGTCGGTCTTGGGATCCTTCACGTACGGCGTGCCCGAGTCGAGGCTTATCGCGCGGTTGACGGTGATGTCGCATTCCCCGATGTCCGACCACCGGAGCCCGCAGATCTCGCCTCGGCGCATGCCGGTGGTGAGGTCGAGGATGAGCTCGTCGCGTCGCTTCATCGCCTGCTTCTCGGTCCTCGCCGTCACCGTGTGATACGAGGGAACGAGTTCTCCTGTAAGCGGGTCCTTGTGGCTGAGAGTGACGTGCCACTTGTCCGAGTCGCCGCGCCTCTTCAAACCCCTGCTGGTGTACTTCATAGGTAGCTCCAATCTGACGTTTTCCACAATCCCTTTGGCAAAACGTCCGAGCTACATTCTGGACTACATCTCAGACTGCAAACTGACTACATTCGGTTTCGAAACACGGCTGACAGCGGTGATAGAGGAGGAGCAACCAGACGGCAGGGGTTGAAAAAACCACAGGTCACAGGTGCGGTTTCTTCACATCCTGAACACACAGAATGCCTGTTCACAGGCACCTTTTCCGTTTGCAAACCTGCGATCAGGGGTTCGATCCCCTTATGCTCCACCACGAAATCGAAGGCCAGAACAGCGTTCTGGCCTTCTTTGTCGGTCTGACCGGTATGCGACCAGCCTAGAGCTCTTCGCTCAGGATCTCATCAGTATTCTTCCCGCGGGCAAGCGAGCATTTAACGACCCAGCCGGACAACGCAACGAGGCCGATGACGTTGGGGATGACCATCAGCTGGTTGAACATGTCCTGAAGCTCCCAGACGAGGTCGTTCTGGAGCACCGAGCCGAGGAATACGAACGCTATGCCGATGATTGAGAACACGAGCACCGCCGCCTTCGTGTTCCCGTTGCGGAACAGGTAGCGCACGTTGAGCTTTGCGAACAGGTTCCACGACAAGATGGTCGAGAACGCAAAGAAAAGCAGGCAGATGGCCACGAAGACGTTTCCGAAACCAGTCGTGAAGAACGTGCCGAATGCAAGTTGCGCCATGTTGGTCTTGGAGATGCCGATGGCGCCGGCGAGCTTGGCGGGGTCGTTCATGTCGTCGTTGGTGAGCACGGCTTCGCCGGACTCGTCGACGAGGTCGCCAGCGGCGTCGAGCGTGTAGCCCTCGACTATGGCGTCGCCCTCGGCGGCCACGAAGTCGGCGACGGTGCTGTACTTCCCGGCGTTCTCGTAGGCGGAGGCAAGCGGGCCATCGCCGACGTAGAGCACGCTGATGACGACGAGCGCGGTCATGGTGACGACCACGATCGTGTCGACGAACACGCCGATCATAGCGACGACGCCCTGGTCATGCGGGTCCTTCACCTTGGCGAGCGCGTGGGCATGCGGAGTCGAGCCCATGCCGGCTTCGTTGGAAAACAGACCGCGCTTTGCGCCCTGCGACAGCGCTGCGATGAGTCCGAAGAAAGCTCCGCCCATGGCTGATGCCGGGTTGAGCGCGCATGTGAAGATAAGCGCGATTGCCCCAGGCAGACGACCGGCGTTCATGATGAGCAAAACGAGTCCGCCAATCAGGTAGACAACGGCCATGAGGGGGACGAGCTTCTCGGTGACCGAGGCCAGTCGATGAACGTTGCCAATGAACACGAATCCTGCGAGCGCGGCGATGACGATGCCGACGACCCAGGTGGGGATACCCGTGGCGTTGTTCATGGTCTCGGCGATGGAGTTGGACTGGACCATGCAGCCGATGAAGCCGAGCGCCAGGATGATGGCCACCGAGAAGAACGCCGCCAGGAAGCGCCCGCCTGCGCCCTTGAACGCCGTGGTGATGTAGTACACGGGGCCGCCGTGGACTGTGCCGTCTGCGTCGACGACTTTGGTCTTCTGGGCGAGCGTCGCCTCGGCGTAATTGGTGGCCATGCCGAGCAGCGCGATAATCCACATCCAGAAGATTGCGCCGGGGCCGCCGATGAGGATAGCACCGCAGGCGCCGACGATATTTCCGGTGCCGACCTGCGCGGCGATTGCGGTGGCAAGCGCCTGGAACGAGCTCATGTGACCGCCGTGATCGCCGCCCGAGAGCGAAAAGCCGCCGAACATCTTCTTCCATCCCTCGCCGAAGCAGCGGAACTGCACGCCCCTCGTGCGGATGGTGAAGTACAGGCCCGTGCCGATGAGCAGGATTAAAAGGACGTAGTTGGACAAATAAGAATTGACGGTCGATACGACGTCGAGCAGTGCTGCCTCCATGAAAACGAAAACCTCCTTGCAGTAGCGGTTCAGCTCTGAAGAAGGCTTAAGCGAGCACGGATGCAATGCGAGGG
>CACZIP010000142.1 GCA_902781245.1 uncultured Coriobacteriaceae bacterium
GCCGTTATTGCCAACAAGGCCGATGAGCCACGCGTCGAGATCGTCACGTTGTGCGGCAAGCATTGCGAAAGCGGCGACGCAGTCGTGCTCGATGGGTCGCTGCAGCACCCCGACCTGGGCGATATCGTCTGCGTGTTCGGCACAGGCGCTTACTGCTACACCATGAGCAGCTCGTACAATGGCCAGCCCCGTCCGGCCATCGTCTTCGTTCGCGATGGTGCCGCTCGCGTGGTCACGCGCCGCGAAACCTACGAAGACCTCATGGCAAGGGATATCTGACGATTCTGCTAAAGTGTATTCATCAAGGATTCCAAGGGAGGAACATCATGACTGTGAAAATCGGCTTGGTCGGCACTGGCACGGTTGGTGGCGGTTGCCTGGACATTTACAACAAGCATAAAGATGATTTCAAGCATCATTACGGCATCGACATCGAGCTCGTACGCGTCTGCTCGCTCAACAAGGAAGAAGCCGACGCGCACGGCGTGGGACATCTGTTCACGAACGATTTCAACGAGATCATCAACGATCCCGAGATCGATTTGGTCATCGAGCTCATTGGCGGAACGGGAGTCGCGCATACGATCGTTACGAATGCGCTGAAGGCTGGCAAATACGTGGTCACCGCCAACAAGGCCCTCATGGCCACAGCGGGTGAGGAAATCTTCCAGCTTGCCGACGAAGCCGGCGTCGAGATTGCTTTCGAGGCCAGCGTCGGCGGTGGCATCCCCATCATCGATCCGATGAAGCATTCGCTCATCTCGAACGAGATCTCGTCTGTGCTCGGCATCGTCAACGGCACGACGAACTACATGTTGACGCGCATGGACAAGGAAGGCATCCCGTACGACGAGGTGCTCGCCGACGCTCAGGCGAAGGGCTTCGCCGAGGCCGACCCGACGGCTGACGTCGATGGTTTCGATGCGGCTGCCAAGATTGCCATCCTCGCTTCGATTGCGTTCAACTCACGCGTCGTGTTGGACGATGTCAGCACCGAGGGCATCCGCAACGTGCAGCCCATCGACCTCAAGACCGCTCACGATATGGGCTATGTCGTCAAGCTGCTCGCCATTGCGCATCGCACTGACGAGGGCGTCGACGTGCGCGTGCATCCCACGATGATCCCCGAGTCTCATCAGCTGGCGCATGTGAATGGCGTGGACAACGCGATTTACGTGACCGGTGACGCTGTGGGCGAGACGATGTTCTTCGGAGCGGGCGCGGGTGCTGGCCCGGCTGCAAGCGCCGTCATGGGCGACGTGCTCGAGGTTTCACGCCGCATCATCAACGGCGTGGCTCCGTTGGTCGGCTGCACATGCACCGATAAGCTCCCGATCGTGCCGATGGACAACCTCGAGACCTGCTACTACCTCAGGCTCGTCGTGCCTGACCGCGTCGGCGTGCTCGCGGCTGCTGCGAAGGTGTTCTCTGAGAACGACGTGTCCCTGCGCTCCGTCATCCAGGAAGGCACGCGTGCCCGCGATGCCGTGAACCTCATCTTCGTCACGCATGCAGCGCGTGAGAAGAACATCCGCAAGGCCCTTGCGGACCTCGCTGCAGCAGAAGACATGCTCATCGGCGAGCCGACGGTCATTCGCGTCGAAGACTAGGTTAGGGAATTAGAGAAGGCGGCAGGGAACACGTTTCTCTGCCGCTTTTTGATGAGGAGAAACATGCGTGCTTTCATCTTCGACATGGACGGGTGCCTGCTCGATTCGATTGGCTTTTGGCATGATGCCGAGCAGCGCCTTCTCGACATGGTGGGGATTACGCTCACCAAGGAGGAACGTGACCACTTAAACGAGCTCACGCTCGAGGAGGCGGGTGTCTGGTTCCACGAGGAGTTTGGCGTGCTCGACGACCCCGAGTCGGTTGCGAAGGCTGTGATCGAGTTCATGCTCGAGTCTTACCGCACCGTTGTCGAAGCGAACCCCGGCGTTTACGAGTTCATCAGCACGTTGCATGAGCAAGGTGCGCCGATGTGCGTGCTCTCTTCAAGCCCCCAGTCTTTTTTGCAGGCGGGCCTCACGCGTACGGGCCTCAAGCAGTTCTTCCCCGACGAGCTCATTTTCTCTGCTGATGGAACGGGCCTCACGAAGCGCAATCCGAGTACGTTCGAGTTCGTGTGCGAAAAGCTCGGAAGCGCATTGGAGGACACGTGGCTGTTCGACGACAGCTGGTATGCGTGCCGTACTGCTCAGGAGCTGGGCATGCACGTTGTCGGTTCGTTCAGCACAGACGAATGCGGAACTCACGAAGAGCTCGGTCGTTACAGCGAGTTCGTCATCGACGATTTCACCGACCCGGCCCTGAGGGATTTGCTTACAGAATGAGTCATTGGGACAGTCCCAATGACTCACAAACCTAAACGAAAAACGGCGGGCTTGAATTGTTTCGAGGCCCGCCGTTTCGTTATGCGTGATTGGCGTTACTGCTGCTTCTCGAAGAAGCCGTTCACAATCGCGGAAACGATGCTGATGATGATTGACCCGAAGAATGCGCTTCCAAACGAGGTGATTGCGATACCGCTGCCGAAAATGCCGGTCGACGCCCATGCAGCCAGCTCGAGCAGCAACGCGTTCACGATGAGGTAGAACACGCCGAGCGTGAGCACTGAAAGCGGGAAGCTTATCGTTTGCACGATGGGTTTTAGGACCGCATTGATGAACGAGAGTACGAGTGCGCCTGCGACGATTGCGATCGTGGCGTTGGGCCCGACGGTGGTGATGCCTGGGACAATCCAAACAGCGACGCCCACGGCAACGGCGGTTGCAATCCAGCGGATAAGAAAGTTCATTTTGCTTCTCCTGTCTATTGCTATTGGGCTTCCACAGAAGGACTTGCAAGCCCTATTTGCTCGATGCACACGGTATCATGTATTGGGTCGGGAGGAGACTATGGTCAATCAAACGTCAAAAACGCCTTGCGCCGTTGCGCGTCAATGTGGTGGATGCTCCCACATTGAAGTGCCTTATAACGAACAGCTTGTAGCCAAAGATGAGTTCGTTCGGAATCTGTTCGGATGCTTCACCGATGCTGAAATTCGATCGATTCTAGGGATGGACGACCCGAACCATTACCGAAACAAGGTCACGTCCCCATTTGCGCCCGGCAAGCGCGGTCCCAATGGCGGGCGGGAGATTCTCACGGGCATGTTCGCAGCAAGCACGCATCGAATAATCCAAACCGACGATTGCCTCGTCGAGAACGAGCAGGCGCAGCAGGTTGTTCGCGCTGTCAAGCAGATTATGAAGAAACACCGCATCGAGCCTTACGATGAGGACAAGGGAACGGGGTTCATGCGGCATGCAGTTGTGCGCGTCGGGCATGAAAGCGGGGAAGTGCTCGTCACGCTCGTCACGAACGACGATGCGTTTCCAAATTCGAAATCGTTTTGCCGCGAGCTCGTGAAACGCTGCCCGTTCGTCACGACCGTTGTCCAGAACGTCAACATGCGCCAGACGAACGTCATCCTCGGCCAGCAGGAGAGGAAGCTCTACGGTCCCGGATTCATACTCGACACGCTCTGTGGTTTAAGCTTCCGCATTTCTTCGCAGTCGTTTTACCAGGTCAACGCTTTGCAAACCACGGTACTGTACGACACGGCCATACGCTTAGCAGATCTAGATGGCACGCAGACGGTTGTCGATGCGTATTGCGGAACCGGAACTATCGGGCTCGTGGCTGCAAAGCGGGGAGCGGCGCGCATGATTGGGGTCGACTCGGTCGAATCGGCCATACGCGACGCGCGCGAGAACGCGCGTCACAACGGTGTGGACAATGCCAGGTTCGTGGCTGCCGATGCAGGTGCGTTCATGCGTGCGAGCGCGCAAGCGGGCGACAAGGTCGATGTCGTGTTCATGGACCCGCCTCGTGCAGGGTCGACCGAGGTGTTCCTCGACGCCCTCGTGAATCTTAGGCCCGATCGGGTTGTCTACATCTCGTGTAATCCCGAGACGCAAGTGCGCGATATGCAGCATCTCGTCGCAAAGGGCTATGTGCTGAAGACGGTGCAACCAGTTGACATGTTTCCCCACACCGACCATGTGGAGACCGTGGCCTTGCTCGCTTACGAGACATATGGCTCGATGTAAGCGAGAGGCGCAACGCGCACGTTGCCACATTCCTTGGCTGCAAGACCCGGTTTGGGTGCGATCATGGTTATGGTCTCATCCGCAATGAAGTGCTCGTGTGCTGAGGAACCATGCTGGGCGCTTACGCCGCTCGGGGCATCGCAAGCGAGCTTGACAGCCGTTTTCGTATCGTTTGCGAGACGGATCCAGCTTCGATAGGGCTCCTTGACTTCATGCGCATCGAAACCCGTGCCCAAGATGCAGTCAACGATGACGTGCGACTTTCCAAGAATGCTTGCGAGAGTTTCTTCATCGGGGTTGACGAGTGCGGACGCTCCCGCCAGCTTCAATGCTTCAAGTGCGCGAACTGCAGCGTCATGGGCGGGTTGCGCGCGAATCTCGTCGGGTGCGCGATAGGTGATCATGTTGACTTCAACGTCATGCGTCACGAGGTTCTCAGCCGCCACCCATCCATCGCCACCGTTGTTTCCGCTGCCGCAGAGAAACGTTACGGCTGCTTTCTGGCCTTCGTTACCAAGACATGGGTATGCGATTGAGCTTTTTGGATACGACCCAGCCACGATGCCATCGATTATGTCGTACACGCGTTTGGCGAGCGCGGTTCCCGCGCGGTCCATCAGCTCTGCAAGTGAGGTTCCATCGGCGTCGATCTGTCGTTCGAGCTCGACCACACGTGGGACGTCGAGCGTCGGGGGCGCCCACTTGTGCTCGTGTTCGAAGATGACGCCGTAAGCCTCCACGAGCCGCTCGAAGCTGCATGCCGCATTTGCGGGGCTTGTAGAGGGCAGCTTCACGGCGGGAAGGCCGCACATCTGCTCGCAGCCAAGTCGACGGTACAGGTCGTGTGCTTTGGCGCCCGTGCAGAACACCGCCTTGATGTCAGCCGCGTCGGTGATAACGGTCAAATCGTTCGCCTTCGCATTTCTGATGCTTGCATCAGACGCGCCTTCGATGTCGCACTCGGCAAGCACGTCCCAAAGCGCAATGTGGTGGCGCAAGCAGAAATCGCGCTTGCGCTCATTCGTCGAAGGCACCGGCTCTTGGGCGATTTTCGCCAAAACGCGCCAGAATCTGTTCTGCGGATGTCCATAGTTGAACTGCGTTTCGCGCGATTTCGGGCTGGGAATCGACCCGAGCACGAGCACGCGGCTGTTCTCGTCAAACGTTGGCGGAATGGAATGCACGATATGCTCTGAAACCATGTTTCGCTCCATTGTGTTTGGACCGCGCCGAAGGCGGCTCTTCCAACGCGGCTGGGCAATCAGGAGTTGGATGCGTAGCCGCTTCAAGCTTCGAGGATTACAATAGCAGACAGATGAGTTGACGGCTTTTCGAATGGCGAGGAGCAGACGTAGCGTGGCAGATTTGGAAGACAGAATGAACGCGCTTGAGGAGAAGGTGCTCGAGTGCATCGTGGCACGGGGGATGGCCAATCCTCTGCAGCCCGTGCTTCTCATGGTTTCGGGCGGGTCCGATTCGACGGCGCTCGCATACTTGGTGCACGCTTTGCATGAGCGAGAGGAAATCGGACCTCTTGCGATGCTGCATGTCAACCACACGCTGCGGGGCACCGATGCGGAAACCGACGCCCGTTTCGTCGAGCAATTGGCAAGCAAGCTCGACATACCGCTCACGCTCACGGTCGTGGATGTCGGAGGCATCGCGGAATCGGAGCGGGCAAACGTCGAGGCCGTT
>CACZIP010000143.1 GCA_902781245.1 uncultured Coriobacteriaceae bacterium
TGATGCTCCTCCTTTTCGTTGGTGTCATTGGTCATAGTATAGCCGAGTGATCGCCTTGCTCTTTTAAATAGATTGCACACAATGAGTCGGGGGCCTGGCCCCTGACTCACTTCCCCCATTGCTACAATATGCGAGGAATCGACACTTAGAAAATCAAGAGCTCGGGGGATCTATGGGTTATCTAGGCGAGGACATCGGCAAACTCGGATTCGGCCTCATGCGCCTACCGCGCCTCGAGGACGGCAGCTTCGACCACGAGCTGATCTGCCAGATGGTCGACAGGTTCCTTGACGCAGGGTTCACGTACTTCGACACCGCGTGGATCTACACTGGCAGCGAGGACGAAATCGCACGCGCGCTCGTGCAGCGCCATCCGCGCGAAAGCTACCAGCTCGCCACGAAAGGCATCTCGTGGATCGGCTGCAAGACACCCGAAGACGCGCAAACGCAGTTCCGCCAGTCGCTCGAGCGCACGGGCGCGGGCTACTTCGACTGCTACCTGCTGCACATGACCGGCGGCGCCCGCTCGGCAGTTTTCGACCAGCTGGGCATGTGGGACTTCGTGACGCAGATGAAGGAAGAAGGGCTCATCCGCCACATCGGCTTCTCGCACCACGGCACCGCCGAGGAACTCGACGAGATCATCACCGCGCATCCGCAAACCGAGTTCGTGCAACTGCAAGTCAACTACTTGGACTGGGAAAACCCCGTCAACCAAAGCCGTGCGTGCATGGAAGTCGCAGCCAAGCACAACGTGCCCGTCGTCGTGATGGAGCCGCTGCGCGGTGGCCTGCTGGCAGATCCGCCCGCAAACGTTGCGCGCGTGTTCGCAGAGGCGGAACCGGCGCAGTCGCCTGCTGCCTGGGGCCTGCAGTTCGTCGCAGACAAGCCGAACATCATCACGATACTCTCGGGTATGAACGCGATGGAACAACTGGAGGACAACATCGCGGCCCTCAGCGATTTCAAGGACTTCGCACCTGGCCAGATGGACGTCATCGACGCCGCGCTCGCCGAATTCGCCACGTTCGACCTCGTTCCCTGCACGGGGTGCGATTACTGCGCGAAGGTATGCCCGCAAAACGTCGGCATCCGCGGCGCTTTCATCGCCATGAACGCCGACATCATGTTCGGCCGCCACGTGCAGGAATGGATTAACTGGGGCGGCGGCAAGAACCCGCCGAGTGCTTGCGTCGAGTGCTACGCATGCGAAAGCGCCTGCCCGCAGGGCATCTCGATCGTCGAGGAGTTGAAGCGCGCCGTGCCGCTCATCGGCTAACGATTACGCCGCACACATGAACAACGCTTTAAGGGGTCAGGGTGAGTCGGTGCCCTGGCCCCTGACTCATTCCCTGGTCATAGTAAAGTCGGGTGAGTCGGTGAGTCGGTGCCCTGGCCCCTGACTCATTGTGCACAATGAGTCAGGGGCCAGGGCACCGACTCACTCACAATCAACGCTTGGTCGCATGCAGCACAAACGCTCCGAACGAGACGTTCTCGTCGCTTGGCGCCACGGGAACCTCATGACCTTGCTTGAAGCCCATCGAAGCCTCGACAGGGTACGGCCCTTCCGCAACCTCGACCGCGAAACCCATCTGCCCAAGGCATTCCTCGAACTCGGCACGCGACGGGGCCGCTTGGATGCTGTTGCCCAGACCTCGTGCCGCCTCGACAACCGCTGGGTCGCGCGGACCATCCGCCAGAGCAACCTCGCAGACGAGCAATCCACCTGGCTTGAGCACACGATGCATCTCGGCAAGAGCGCGCTTCGGATCGCACATGAGATGCAGGACGCTGTTGACGAAAACCATGTCGACAACCGCGTCGCCGAGCCCTGCTGCCAACAAATCTTCGGGATAGGCCAGATGGAACTCCATATTGTTGGAGGGCAAGCCCGTTTCCATCGCTGCGCGGTCCATGCGATCAACCGCCTCGGCAATATGCTCGGCTGTCCAGTCGACGCCAATAGCATGCCCGCTCGCGCCCACGCGCTCCGACAGCTTGAACACGCCCTTGCCGCGACGGCAGCCAACATCGAGAACGGTCATTCCCTCGAGCCCAGCCGGAAGCGACATATGGCAAAGGCTCGCGTACCCGAACTCCCGATTCATCTGGTCGTAGTATTGCTCGAGCTGATCGTCGATCATCGCATCGTCCATGCCGATACCTCCCGTGAACGAAGGCTCATTCATCATGCGTGCGCCAACCCAGAACCCGTTAACGCATCCGCCTCGCGCTCCTTCTTGCGCAGCTTCAAGAGCTCGGGAACGATGAACGCAGTGGTGGTGAGGATCGACAGAATGTCAGCCAACGGATACGTGAAGCAGACGGCCTGCAGCGACGTGACATCGAGGATGCCCGGCAGGAAGCGTGGCAGCAACAGCAGCAACGGAATCAGGAACAGCACCTGGCGCGTGAGGCTCAGGATGCTGGCCTTCAGCGGCTGACCGGTCGACTGGAAGTAGTTCGAGCTCATCATCTGGAAACCGACGAGCGGGAACATCATGGTCATGATCTGCAACGCGTAGATGCAGAACTGCTCGAGATTGCCCTCGACGCCGAACAGCTGCACGATCTGCTCGGGAATGACGTGGATGAGTATGAAGAAGAACGTGATAATGACGGTCGCGAACAGCGCGCCGAGCCAGAACGCTTGACGCACGCGCTTCCATTTGCGCGCGCCGTAGTTGTAGCCGATGAGCGTCTGCGCGCCCATGAGCACGCCAACGGCGGGCATGAACGCGAAACCGTTGACACGACCGGCAACACCGATAGCTGCCAGGGCGCCACTTGCACCAACCGGGTCCATCGCGCCATAGTACGCGAGCGTCTGGTTGAGAATCGTGTTGATAACCGCATTGGCCACCTGCATGATGAACGACGCCAGGCCCAACGACAGGATGATGCCCCACAGGCGAACGTCGGGCTTCATACGGGAAAGACGCAGATGGAACGGTGCGTCCTTGCCCTTGACGAGGTACCACATGACCGGGATACCGCCCACACCCTGGCCGATGATCGTGGCGAACGCCGAACCAGCAACACCGAAGCCGATCCACATGACGAGTATGAAGTTCATGATGATGCACACCACGGTGCCGAGCACGCTGGTGCCCAGCGCCAACATCGGCTTGCCTTCGGTGCGCAAGAAGTTGTTTGCGCCCATGCCGATGCACTGGAAAACGAAGCCGATCATGAGAATCTGAATGAACGTTTTCGCCATGTCGTGCAACTCGGGCGTAGTGCCCACAAGCGCGAGAATGGGGTCGATGAGCACGATGCCCGCGAACGCGATGATGGCCGCGATGATGATGAGCAGCAGCACCGTATTGCCGACGGTGCGTTCGACCTCGTCGATCTTGTCTTCGCCCAACTGGATAGCGGCATATGCATTGCCGCCTTGGCCAGCCAGAGCAGAAAGGCCCATGAGCAGGACCATGATGGGGAACGCAAGCGTCGTGACTGCGATGCCCGCTTCGCCGACAGCTTGACCGAGGAAGATCGAGTCGACGATGTTGTACAGGGCATTGAACGTCATCATGATGATGGCGGGAATTGAGAACTCGAACAGAAGCTTCAGGATGCTCTTCGTGCCCAGACGGTCGGTCGAGAGCGCCTTGCGCTTGCCCGGCTGCTGGTCCGGCTGGTCCGGGTGGCCCGGTTGACCTTGCTCGGTCGGCTCACTCAACTTGTCATGCTGCCCGATCTGCATCTCAGGCTGTTGTTCAACCTGCTGTTCAGTCTGTTGTTCCGTGCGCTCTTCAGTCATGCTTTACGTTCCTTGGTCCCCCTATGTGTAACTGAGGAATTTTACCGCGTCGCGGCGTCCTTTCATATGTCATGCACACAAGTTCACAAGCACCCCTCACACAAGCGCAATACGGAGATGAACGAGGTATCCATTCGAGAAGCATCGTATGGCTAGAAAAGGCTAAAAAGCAGAGCTATTTAGTAGCCGAAATCAGCCTTTTCAATTACGATAAAAAATAGCGCGATTTGGACGGCACGAGCGCTTGGAGCATAGCGGCTCGCTGCTGAAGCAATGGATTGCGATCTGAGGCAAAACACCACGGAATTCGATTTACGGGAGGAGCCGAACATGGAAGGCGACGAGAAAGTCAAAGCGACGGAAACCCCATCAAGCACCCCCGCAACTGGCGGCTGGACTTGCCAGCAATGCGGCACCGAGAACGATGGCAATTTCTGCTTCCGCTGCGGAGGCGCAAAGCCCGAGCCGGCGGCTTACGATGTGGCCGAAGCAAACCCCGCGCCCGTGGCTGAGGATGTTGTCGAGCCAGTCCCCGAGGTCGAGCCTGCAGCCGAAGACGCGGCCGCAGCGGCTCCGGAGCCCGCAGCCGAAGACGCGGCCGAGACGGCTCCCGAGGTCGAGGCCGAGGCCCCGACGGATGAGGGCCAGCAAACGATTCCGATTGCCGGCGACTGGACCTGCCCGCAATGCGGCACCGCGAACGATGGCAATTTCTGCTTCCGCTGCGGAGGCGCAAAGCCCGAGCCGGCAGCTGAGCCTGTGAGCGAGCCGATTCCCGAACCCGAAGCACCGGCAGCCGGCGCTGCCGAGCAAGCTTCCGAAGCCTCCGTTGCTGCCGCCACAACAGCACCCGGAACCAAGTCTCCGGCAGCCGAAGCGACAACCCTTCCGGAACTCCCCGACACCCCGGCCGCGCCCAAGCGCAAAGTGAAGCCGTGGGTCTGGGCAATCGTCGCCGCCGTCCTGCTTATCGGCATCGGTTTCGGCGCATTCACGCTCAACCAGTCGAAGGCATATGACGAAGCTCTCGAAGCCTACTCGTCCGGCAACTACTCGCTCGCCGCCGAGGAATTCCAGAAGCTCGACAATTACAAGGACGCAACCTCGATGTACGACAAGTCCACGAAGTGGGTCGAGGCCCAGAAAGCCGAGAACGCGGCCAAGAACAGCCCCACCGTCAAATCGTGGCGCAGTGCCGCCGAGGCTTACGAAGCAATCGATGACGATGCGGCGAAACAGAAAATCGCCTGGTGCAATGAGAACGTCGACTACTGGACCGCAATGGACATGCTCGACCAGAAGCCGACTGATCGCGACACCGTCACCGAGGCGCTTGCGCTTTTCCAAAAATGCAAGAATATCGAGTACATTTCCGCGCGTATCGATTACTGCAATGATGTCTTGGACTATTACGAAGCCGGTGACCTGGCTGCGCAAGGACATTACTACGACGCTTACAAGATGTACGATCGAATCGGCATCGACGCCGCTGCGAAACTCGGCGATGTCGAGGCGAAGAGAGACTCCTGCGTCCAGTCGACGCCCGGCAACGGAACCGTCTACCACAACGACAGCTACTCTGACTCGTGCGAGCTCACGATCGTCAACGAAGGCAACCCGAACGCCTACTACAAGCTCTATATCGGCGGTGACCTGGTCGTAACTGCGTTCGTCAACGCCGGCGAAAACGCAACGTTCATGTTGCCCGCAGGCTCGTACAGCATGAACAAGGCGTATGGTGACAAATGGTTCGGCCCAGACGACATGTTCGGGGACGAGGGAAGCTACTTCGTATGCAGCTTCGGCGGCGCAACGACGGTCGAGCTCGAGGCCAACAATGGCTACGAGATTTCGTCCGGCGGCGAGGGAACAGGCATCGGCACCCGCTCGACTGATAGGGGCTCCATCTAAACGTTCAGCTCCGAGCAGTTGGGTCCAAGCACGTTTATCCAAACTTGTGGCAATTGCTAAGGAGACCAGCTATGAGTAGTCAAGACCCTTAGAGCAAGTTTTCCGG